>NZ_JAXFOB010000027.1:0-24021 GCF_034180565.1 Ezakiella sp.
GTATATTATATTTTTTGGAAAGATAGTCTTTTCCATAGCCATCTTCGTTTTCTTTAATTATTTTTAATTTTTCTTCATATGTTATTTTATTCATTAAAATGCCCCCTTATTTCCGTGTCCGGATTTAAGGGGGCAGTACAGCTACGCCCATTTTTGTTTTATCAATAATAGAAACCACAACAGGTGTTTCATTAAAACAAAAAACAAAATCAATGCCATCCGTAATGATGAGTTTATGACGTAAAGACAAGTAGCGCGCAATCTGGTTCTTGTATGGGGTCGCGTCAAATGGCTCAGCAGAGGGACCTTTTGCTTCTATATATCCATATACCCCCAAAGACACACTATCTTGAACCATCCAGTCGGGCCGTCCCATACGCCCCTGATTCTTAGGCTCTAGTGTGATGTCAAAAGACACATCTGGATTTAAATCATGCGCTATTTGATTAAACATATTATGAATCGGAACTCGGAAAGAAAGTTCCGCTGTATGTTGCCCACCATGTACTGCGGCATTGAATTCACGCTGATAAGCTCTGAGATAACTTTTAATATTTGCATCAAATGCCACTTTCATTCACCGCCTTTTCATAACAGGCAATAATACTGCGCCCGATTTGTTCAGCTAAAACAGGCGGTACAGCATTGCCAATTTGTCGTGCAACATCCACTTTGTTTCCAGTAAAAATAAAATCCATTGGAAATGTCTGCAATAAAGCACCTTCCCTTAGTGAAATACTCCTAGGCTGATCTGGATGACCAAATTTTCCACGTGTAAAGCTATCAAACCGAGCAGTAATTGTTGGAGCGACTTCGTCCCAAGCCATTCTGCCATAAACATTGCGATACCCTATAACTGAACTGTCTACCTTATGGCAATCAGCCCGCAACTCGAGTGGAAGATCGTCCCTTCCTTGCCCTTCTTTCAAGGCGTTTATACGCTTTAAATTTAATTCAGATAACTTATCACGTCTATGCCACGGAATGTTTGGATAATCAGTTCCATCTGCTGGAGGCTCAGGCAACTTTCCGATTATATCTCTAACAGTTATTATTCCTTCGGATACTTCTGGATACTCATACGATGAATGCATATCTTGACGTTCGCCAATTATGATATATCTTTTTCTTCGTTGAGGTACTCCATACTCTTGCGCATCTACGAGTTTAACATGGACACTATAACCGATTGCCTCGACACTTCCTATTAATTCTTTAAGAATTGTCTTTCCTCGTTTTCCACCAAGTCCTGAAACATTTTCCATCACAAAATAGCACGGATAAAGCTCGTTGATTAGTTTTCCGTATTTTAGTACCAAGTCATTTCTTGGATCGATATCGCTTCCTCTTCTTTGGACAGAAAATCCTTGGCAGGGTGGACCACCAGCGAGAAGAAACAACTCGCCTCGTTTTAAATTACACTTTTTTAAGAGGTTACCATTAAGCATATTTGCTATATCGGCAACCTCAGCCGGATGATGAAAATACTGATTATTAGCGTTAATGGTATTGATGCATGTCTGATCAATATCAAAGCTTAGTAAGATTTTATATCCAGCTTTCCCCAATCCGAGACCCAGACCTCCGGCCCCGCAAAAACTATCAATACATGTATATTCCATTTATCTTCCTGCCTTTTTTCTAGTTTTTATTCCTGCAATAACACTAGAGTAAGAACTGCTCACTGGTTCAACAATAGAACTAGGGCTGTTGTTTATTTCTTCTTCTGTGGGAATTGCTGACAAGATTTCAATAAGAACATTTGCTGCAACTGCTGATGAAAGCATAGGTGGAACAGCCTCGCCGATTTGCCTATATATATCATCAGATTTTCCGGTAAAAACAAAACCCTCGGGAAAGCTTTGAAGAATTGCTACCTCACGTGCTGTTAAACCGCGATCCTGCTCCGGGTGAGTATACCGCCCACTTGCAGGGTTTCTAGCATAATGTGTTATTGTAATTGACGGTCTATCCCAATATAGCCGGCCATAAACATCAGAGAAACCTTTAGTTTTATCTAAGCATTCAGGTCCGACGCCGACAGGACGATTTCCACCATCATGAGGGACCTGACGGATAACATCGATTGTACTTTGCTTATGTGCCGCGCTTTTGTGCATTGGATCGTTTGGTGCTGCTACACCAGCAGGTACAACGGGTAAGTGCGAAATGGCATCCCGAACCGTTCTGTACTCTCTGGGCTGTAAGTACCCATCCGGCAAAACAAACTCTTTTTTCATTCCGATAATAATAGAGCGAAAACGCTCTTGCGGAACACCGAAAGAAGCTGCATTGAATATGCTATCCTTAACTATATAACCATTCTCTTCATAGTTCTTTTTTGCAGATGAAAAATACTTCCAATATCTTTGTGAAAGAAATTCTGGAACATTTTCCATAATAATAACTTCTGGCTGAAGTCTCTTTACTATTTCAGCAAAAGCTATAATTAAACTGTTTCGCACATCATCTTCTTCGTTCCAGTGTTTTTTTCTATGGGAAGAAAAGCCTTGACATGGAGCGCATCCAATCAATACCGTTGGCATAGTCGGATCATAGCCGATGCTCGAGAGGCAAGTTTCTAATGCCCCTTCCTCATAGGCTAATTTCGTTATGTCTTCATGAATAAGTGGAGTGCCATAATTGCGGCTGTATGTGGTCGCAGAAACTTCGTTAATATCACAACCGCCTAACATTTTAAAAGCAGGCAAGACGGAGTTTACTGCTGCAAAACCTAGTGAGGTTCCACCTGCACCACAGAAAAAGTCAATTAACTGTATCGGATTATTTTCAAATGCATCTGCTGGGATAGGGGCGAAAGATTTTAAAGATTTCTGAACCGCTCGAACCAGTTCATGTTTTTCGCCTCTTAAATCTACGCATCCCCACTTGCTTTTCTCAGCAAGAATATCCATTATCAAAGAGGTTTTCATTGTTTTGTTTCTCCTTCACTATTTCCTTTGGGCGTGATAACATCATACACGATTTCCATAATATCGCCAACATCACAATTTAGCGTGATGCATATTTTATCCAGAACATCAGTAGTCACTCTGTCATTTTTGCCTAATTTTGCAAGAGCGTTCGTACTAATTCCAGATGCAAGACGTAAATCTTTCTTCTTCATGTCTTTGTCTATAAGTAGCTTCCAAAGCTTTCTATAACTAACAGCCATATTTTCACCTCGTATTGCTTGTGCAGCTCATAATTGTCCCTTATAAGGATATCACAAACGGTCTATAAAATCAATCAAAAATTGCTATTTGCAATTTTATATTGTAAATAGAGTTCGATGTAACTCAACAGTAGTAATGATAAGTAGTAATCAATAGTTAATCTGTATCCTCAATCACATGAGCAAAAACAGTTAATCTGTATTCTCGACCTACCGAAAGCAAATCTGTATTCTCAACCTCTACTGAACAGAGCGGTTGATTTGTTTACGAGATAGCAAAAAGGGATTTCCACCATCCGGCATTTGATTGCCAGGATAGTAGAAATACTTTTATTTCTGGGCATTTTCAGCCTTTATTTACTTACTCGCGATATTAATACTACACTCTCGACTTGCTTATTATTGTCCAAACCTTTCATAAAGAACTTTTTATCTCATTTTTTAGTAAAGCTTTATCCTGATGGTTATTTTTAGGTTTTATTCTTCCAAGAACCTTTTTTTCCACTGTTTGTGTCCAGTATATCTTTAATCTTTTTCTTGCACGAGTAATTGCTGTGTAAAAAATACTATGAGTTATTAACTCATCAATCTCATCAGTTATAACTATTTTTACTGAATCATATTCTAAGCCTTGTGCCTTATGTATTGATACAGCATATGCAACCTGAAACGGAACAATAGTTTTAGACATCCTATCGTCATCCTCATCCTCATCTGTACTCTTGTTTTTATAAACATCAAAACGAATAATAGAATTTCCAGTTGCTCCATTTCCAATAATTTCAAACTTTAAATTATCCACATTAAGTTCAATTAACGGCTTATCTATCTCTACATCAAATTGAATTCTCTCAGTAACTTTTCCTTCATCATATACACGAAAATCCACAATCCTGGCCTTCATATTATTATGAATTACTGGTAGCTGTTCTTTACTTGCACTAAAAAACTGATCAGCAGAATCATTAAATAGAATTGGATCCCCTACTTTATATCGTTGCACACCTCTCCATATTTCTTTGCCACTATTGTTCTGCTGCATAAAGTGATTAATATTATTTATACCGTACAACCCTCCATAATTTAGGCAAAGAATTATTTCATTTTCCTCTGCTTTATTAAATATTGAGGTATCAAGAGTTGCAGAAAATTCTCCAGCTTGTAATCTATCATAAACATCATCTTCCATCTTACGAACATTATTCCATAGTTCGAGCAATTGTCTGCTTTCGCTTCTATATGGTGTTGTTAACTCATAAACCGCTGTTTTCGGCAAAAAGCTACGAACAGCATCAAACCAATTTCCGAATTCAATTGCCTCAATCTGATATGTATCACCAACCAAAACAAGCAACTTAAAATCAGCAAGTTCCAACAATTCTTTCATATTTTTGTTGCTAACTGTACTACACTCATCCACAATTAAAATATCATAATCCCTTTTAATGTTTTTTGCATATTTATTATTGAACTTGGTAATTGTCATAAAATCACAATCCATGGATGCAGCAACTTTTCTTTTAAGATTATTCACAGCTGGATTTGTATGAGCTAAATAAAGCTTTGAATAATTATTGAAAAAATGTGAAATATGATTAATTAAAGTTGATTTTCCAGTTCCTGCGGAGCCATATATTAATGCGACATGTGAATTAGCAAACATATTAATTAATGCTGTTTTTTTCTCGCCTGAATCAATCTGATAATCTGTGGTTTGAAGCCAGTGATTTACGGTATTGGTATAGTTTTCTACTCCACTTTCTGCTAAACTTTTAATTTTTTGTATTACAGTTACTGTATCTTGTTTGTAACTATCGATATAGATAAAATTATTTTTAACGACTAATTTACGCGATTGCTGCTTTTTACTTGCATATAGGCGTTTATTGTATTTTTCAACAAGTAAATCAACATCTTTAAAATCTCCTAATTCATGTTTGCCATTCTCTTCACATTTTTGTAATGGTGTAAAAAGTACATCCTTTTGTTCTGTATTGTTTTTTACAATCCACGCTAATAACTCATGTTCTCGTCCATCCACATCAAGTGAATCAAATAAATCCGACAAAGCAGGAACATGATGTTTTAAAGCAGAACAAAATGGCATAGTATCAAAAGGAATGCACTCATAAGCCAAGTACAAATTTGAAAGCATAAAATTTCCACCTACATATTCGTACTGATCTTCACGATAATTCCGTCGCCAATGTTCTTTATATTGTTCTTTCAGAATTCTATTTGTCATATGATGTAGTAAATATCTAATAACATTGCACCCTGGTTTATTATTTTCAACATAATTTCTGCAGATATTTAAAATATCAAAAAAATGTTTTGATTCTGTTTTGGGAACTATGCTGTCATATACCTTCTGAAAGACTTCATCCGAAAACATTACAATTTCTGATAAACTATATCCTGTTGCTGTTAAATATCGTGTTATATTACGCTGCTCTGCTTTTCCGGGAATAAACCCATTATTATTAATTAGTTTAGTAAAATTAGAAAACTCACATGGACGAATACTTACTTCCCAGTCAACAATAATGCGTATTGGCATTTGTTTTTCAAATAAGTCTATATTATTATCTACTATTGCGAATTTTACTGCATAATAATCTGTAATCTCAATATCTGTAAAAGCAATAATACGGTCCGTTTTGCTTGCCCTGTCATTCGCAGGTATAAATGCAACTTCATAATATATTTTGTTGCCAAAAAAGAAGGGCTTTATTCTTTGCACATAAAATCGATCAAATCTAAACCCATTATGTATAGGAGTGCCATACTGATCCACTTTTTCTGCAATTTTCTCATAATATTCTTTTAAACCATCATCTGTTTCTATTGGGAATTGTTCAAGATTTTCTAATACATTAAAATTATAATTTTCTTGTAAATAATTTTTAATTCTTAAAAGATATTCATAATATTTCAACATCAAACGCTCCGAATTTTCTTCTTCTAAAGTACGATGTGAAACCGAAACTTGCAAAAAATGATGAAATCTTGATAAGTGTCGCAATGAGCTTTCACTCTTTGCATATTTTACTGCTTTTTTTACGTTTTCCTGAGTATCTTCTATGTCACTTCCATTCGCATATATTTTGAGCATAATATGTTCAACAAAATGACGAAGTTGAGAAAGAATATCTTGAGATATCTCACCTCTATTCTTATTATTAATAGCATTTATATGGCGGCATATGACTTTATTACTTTTCAAAATTTGTTCATTTATTTTCAACACTTAAAATCCTCCTTTTCAAATCAAAACTTGAATATTTTATATAATCTTATAATACTTTATATAATCTTAAAATGCTTCAACGCATCCAAAATAGCTTCTTCCTTTTCAATTGAGCACTATGGAACTTTCCGGTTCTCGTTCTTTGAAATATTAAAGTGTTCACTAACTTCTACGACATGCTTTTTCTTAACTTGTGCAATGTACAGAGTGGATATTTTAAACCCAAACTTTTCCAAAACATATTTTTGAATTTGTTTATGTGTTGCCTTGCTTTCAGCACTTGTTAAGTCAATATCATCCATAGGAAGTTATACACTAATATATTACTTTGAGTCCGGTTTGGAAAGCAAGACAATCGTCTCGCAATGCATCGTACCCGGAAACATGTCTATAACATGCACGGCGCTATCTTTGATTTCGTACTCCGGCAGAAGCATTTTTATATCTCGTATTTGGGTTGTATGGTCGCAGCTCATGTAGACGATTTCTTTCGGGGCCATTTCTTTTATTCTCTCGATTAGTTCGGGAACAAGTCCGCTTCTCGGTGGGTCGACGATGACTGTGTCCGCAAGCGGGAGTTTTTCTTTTGCGAGGTCGCCCGTGTCCATCGCTATAAATTTTGCGTTTGTTATGTTGTTAAGTTTTGCGTTTTCGCGTGCGTTAATGACCGAAGGCTCCCAAAGTTCAACTCCCAAAACTTCACTCGCTTTGTCGGCGACAAAGAGGGAGATGAGTCCAACTCCGGAGTATAGATCCAAAATTTTTCCGGTTCTTTTGTTCCCGATAATTTCGAGAGCTTTTTCGGCGCCGTATCTGTTGTTTTGAAAGAAGCCGTCAATTTCCATTTCGTATTTTTTTCCGGCGATTTCCATTACCGGATGAATTTTGGAGGAGCGGTTTCTGTCTTTGTAGTCGGTGAAAAGTTTCCCTGTGTATGTTCCGTCGGTCGACAAAAAATCCCCGTTGTCGGCGCGCCTTATGGTCACAAATTTTCCGCCGGAGATGTTTTCTGTTATGTCTTTATAAAGTTCGCTCGCACCTTCGCCCAAAAGTGTTTCCATGTCCGGAACGTAGATTTTGTTCGTTTTGTTTTCGAAAAGACCCACTTTTTTTCCGGCTTTGTGAAGACGGAGTTTGTTTACTCTATAGTCTTCATTTTTGTGCGGAACTATATTTATTTCCAGATTTAAAAATTTTTTAAAGTTGTTTTTAACGATATTTTGCTTTAGATTAAAACCGAAGTCGTAGTCGAGAGCAAAAAGGGGATAGGCTTCACCCAAAGGATTTTCACCGTTTTTAAAGCGCCTGTTTTGTGAGTAGGTTAAAAATTGTTTTACTCTCCCGAGGTTGAAGTTTTTCTTTTCCTTTGTGATTTCTATTTTGACGATGTCGCCCGGCAGTGCATTTTCAACAAATGTGACTTTGCCGTCTTTTTTCACGACCCCGCGACCGTCGTTTGTTATGTCGATGATTTCTCCTTCGATTATCATCTAAAAGTGGCCCAGTCTTTCTATTGTGCAGACCATTAAGTCGAGGTCCACAACTCTGAAGTCGTCGAGAACTCTTTCAGTCCAGTTCGGCGTTCTTTCCATATTTTGGAATTTGTCGAGAGTTGCAATTGAAAGCTCGATGATTTTCACGCTGTCTTCGTCGAGTGTTTTTCCTTCTTCGATGATTACGCTTTTGTACGGCGTTTCGTTCGGTTTGACCGAGCCCGAGAGAGGGTGCGTCAAAACTTTGTAGCCGGTGTGCACGAGGTCTCTTATTTTCAGGAGTACCGGTTTGTATGAGTGGTTGTCTTCTATATATATTATGTTGAATTTGTCTTCAAATCTTTCTTTAACAAGTTTGTTGTTGGTTACTATTGTCTTCATTATTCCTCCGCCAATTCTATTATTTTTTGCAGCCTGTGATTTATGCCGCTTCGTGAAATTCCGTGGCCATAGAGCATTGCAAGTTCCTTGAGCGATGCGTCGGGGTTTGCAAGTCTCAAAATCGCCACCTCATAGAGGCTCTCATCCAAAAGTTCGAGCCTTCCGTCTTCTTTAAGTTTTTCAATCGCATGTGTCTGTTTTACACCTGCGCTTATCGTCTTTGAAAGGTTTGCGGTTTCGCAGTTTACACGTCTGTTGGTGTCGTTTCGCGCCGATTTTATAACCATTTGCTCTTCGAAATAAAGAGTTTCCGGTATTGCACCGAGAAGTGTAAGTATGTCTGAAATCTCGCTTCCTTCTTTTACATATAGTACTGTTTTTCTGTCCCTTTCAACGGTCTTTGCATTCACTCCGAGGTCGGATAAAACTTTTATAAGTCTTTCCGCTTCGGTTTTGTTGCCTATTGCAATTTCAAAATGGTATGCATCTTTCGGGTCCGTGATTGAGCCTTGCGACAAAAATGCGCCTTTTAGGAATGCACGCTTTATTGCCATGTCGCCGTTTTCGATAAATTTTCCGATGTCCGTGTTACCGATGAAATCCATCGCGATGTAGTTTAAATCTTCGTCCATTTTCGGATGAAAATAAAAATCTTCCATTCGAAGTTCTTCGCCTTTTATAATTATATATTCGTCTTTTTTCGCAAATTCACCGCGAACGGTTTCTTTGTAGACATAGCCCGTCGAAGATAAAAAGCCGATCACGAACGCCGAGTATTCGTCGATTCTTTCGAACTCGTAATTTTTAATTGCAGCTTTCACTCTTCCGGTAAAGTTCATGAGTGAATTTCCTTGTACGCTTCAACCGCGTCTTTTATGATTTTCTTTTCATTCATATAGTTTACGAGTTTCAGAGCCGTCGTGTAGTGTTTGAAGCCGCACCAGATAAAGCCTTCGCTTTTTTGCGGAACGGGGTCGAAACTTAGCGGGTCCATTAAAAACCAGTGTACTTCTTTGTCGGTCATTTTGTTGTTTCGGATATTTTTGTATGAATATCTCATATGTCCGATGTAGAAGAGGACTTTTCCGTCGATGTTCGTTTCCTCTTTCACTTCTCTTACTGCGGTTTCTTCGAGCGTTTCGCCGTATTCAAGATGACCTTTCGGAAGACAGAATGAACCGTTTCTCTTTTTTAATAATAATATTTTTTCGTTGTAGACGATGATACCGCCTGCTGAAATTTGCATAAACTCTCCCTTCTTTTTAAAAATCAAAGCAATATAGTCTTTTCGTAGGCCTCGTTTATTTCGCTCACGTAAGCTTCGATAGACGCTTTGATTGATGAGCCCATAACAATTATAATATAGTCCACAATTTTTTGCGTGTCTATATTTTTCTTTTCGCTGAAATAATCGATAATCATATTTGCAATTGCGCCCGCATACATTTTCGCAAGGAAGTCTTTGAAATCGTTCTCGACAACTTCGTCCATTTCCTCGACTATTGTCTCTATAAGTTTTTCGACGATTTCGTAGAAGTCATCATAAAAGAATTCCTTCAAACCCTCTCGCCCCATGGAGTCGTAGGCGCAATTTAAAATATCGTTATTTGTTTCAATATATTCAATCACAAACTCAATTGCTTTTTTGTAGTCCTTTTTGACGTCGAGATTTTTCACAACGTGAACCGCTTCTTCCTCAAGAGTCCACTTGAAAAGTTCGTTTATACTTTCGAAATGATAATAAAAAGTTTTTCGGTTGACGTCGGCACTCCTTACAATTTCCGAAATTGTAATTTTGCTTAAAGGTTTTTTCAGCATGAGTTTTTTTAATGTCTTTGAGAGATGTTTTTTCGTTTTTATTGAAATCTCTTCATTTTTCATTTTATCACCTATGTATATTATACATTGATATGAATAAATTTTCCATAGTTTGTAAACAATTGACCATCAATTGCCCGGAATTTGTCCCTTTATACACACAAACACTCAATTTGACCGGTTTAAGTTTTGCATTTTCCGGTTATAATACCTTTATATTAAAAAGGAGTGATTTATTTGATAAACTTAATCAAACGGGGGATTAAGCACCCCAAAACTATTTCAATTATTTATGCGGTACTGATTGTGATTTCCATAATCAGTTATCCGAAAATTGAAGTAAACTACAACATAAACGATTATCTTCCGAAAAATAGCGATTCGACAGTTTCGCTCGACAAGATGAAGGAAGAGTATGACGAGCTGATTCCGAATTTGCGGGTCATGCTTGAGAACGTCACTATAAACGAAACGCTAGACATGATAAAGAAAATCGAAGACGTTCCGGGCGTGCAAAATGTTGTTTGGCTGGACGATTTTGAAAGTGTTATGAAGCCGATGGCTTTTATGGACGCGGACAATCTTGAAAATTATTACAAAAACAACAACGCGCTCATGAACATTACAGTTCAGGAAGACAGCATAATAAGTGCGACCGAAGAAATCAGAAAGATTATCGGAGACGACAACAAGATGACGGGCTCCGCCGTAAACACGGCGATTGCAACGACAAACTCGGTTAGTGAAATTAGAGTCGTCACGATTGTCGGAGTTCTCTTTACGATTTTGATTCTTATTTTGACAACTGAGTCGTGGATTGAACCGGTTATAATTTTGATTGGGCTTTTGGTTTCGATTGTCATTAACGCCGGCACAAATTTAATTTTCGGCGAAATTTCATTCGTTACAAATGCTGCCGGAAATATTTTACTCTTGGCGGTTTCACTTGACTACACAGTTTTCGTTCTCCACAGATACAAAGAGGAGAAAAAGAATTACGACGACCACGTCATGGCGATGGAAAAGGCGCTCGAGGTTTCGTTCTCGTCGATTTTATCTTCGGCACTCACAACTATAATCGGATTTTTGGCTCTTATATTCATGCAATTTAGAATCGGACCGGACCTTGGACTCGCACTTGCAAAAGGTGTTTTCATCTCACTTGTGACCGAGTTTACATTGATGCCGATTGTAATTTTAAAGATGGACAATTTGATTGAAAAAACAGAGCACAAAAAGTTTGTACCGAGCTTTAAGAAATTCGGAGAGTTCGTGTTGAAACACAAAAATGCAAATCTTGTAATATTTTTTATAATTATGATTCCGTGTTTCCTCGCTTCGAAAAACAACGCATACTATTTCGGTAACTCTCACATCTATGGCGTGGATACAAAACTTGGAAGGGACACCGTCGCAATTGAAAATGAATTCGGAAAGAGCGACACATATGTGCTTCTTCTTCCGAAGGGCGACCTCGAAAAGGAAAGAAAACTTTCGAGCGATTTGAAAAATATCGACGAAGTTTCAAATATAATTTCGTACGTCGACACCGTCGGCGAAACGATTCCTGAAAATTTCATCGACGGCGATTCTTTGAAAAAATTGAATTCGAAAAATTATACAAGAATGATAGTTTCCGTGAATGCGGACTACGAAGGGGAAGACACAATTAAACTCATTGAAAAAGTGAAGGAAACGGCGAACAGATATTACGGCGACGACTATTATCTCGCCGGCGAAGGAATCTCGACCTATGACCTAAAAAACACGGTCATGGACGATATGAACGTTGTAAACATCATCGCGATTGTTGCAGTGTTCCTCGTGCTTCTTCTTTCGAAGAAATCGCTTTTGATTCCGGTTATTTTGGTCAGTGCGATTGAAACTGCAATATTTATAAATATGTCGGTGCCTTATTTCAGGTCGACGACGATTTTCTATATTGCATACCTCATAATTTCGTCAATCCAACTCGGAGCGACTGTGGACTACGCAATTTTGCTCACGGAAAGATACTGTGAAATGAGAGAAACGCTCGATCGAAGAGATTCCATAAAGACGACTTTGGAAAAGGTGAGCGTCTCGATTTTGACATCCGCTCTCACGATGATTATAGTCGGATTCTTACTTGGAAAATTCTCGACACACGGACTTATTTCTCAACTAGGCTATTTGTTGTCGGTCGGAACGACGGCATCTGTAATTATTGTTTTGTTTGTGCTTCCGGGACTTTTATATATGTTTGACGGACTCATTCAAAAGACAACGAAAAATACAAATTTTGTAAATGAAAGGTAGGATATAATGAAAAATTTTAAGAAAGCAGTCGCAACAATTTGCGCTGCGACAATACTAACACAAACGGCGGTCATCTCCGCCGTAAGCGCACCTCAAAAAGAAGAGGTCGTATATGTAACGATGGACAGCGAAGGAAAGACTGAAAATATAAGCGTCGTAAACATTTTCCCAAAGGGAGGAGTTTTTGACTACGGTGACTATGAGAATGTGAAAATTTTAAACTCGAGCATAGACTTCGAGCAAAGAGGCGACCTCGTCACATTTGATTCGGACAAGGACAGACTCTATTATGAAGGCGATTTGAAAAATCTTTCGATGCCTTGGGACATTAAAATTGAATATTATTTGAACGACGAAAAAATGAGTGCTGATGAAATCAGAGGAAAGGCGGGAGATGCAAGGATTCATCTTTCCGTTAAAGAAAATGAAGATTTCGACCGCGACTTCTACAAAAACTATGCGCTCCAAATTTCTACAAAGCTGAGCACTGCGGATTTTAAAGACATAGTTTCAAGCGAAGCGACAATGGCAAACGAAGGCGAACAAAAACTTTTGAACTTTTTGTCGCTTCCAAACAGCGGGCTTGAAGCGGACATCACATTCACAACCGACGACTTCTACTTCGACGGATTTTCGATTAACGGCGTGAACCTCAATTTAAATGTCGACCTCGACAAATTCGGCATCGATGAAAAAATCGACAAGCTGAATAACGGTGTGACGGATTTAAATGACGGCGCAAAAAAACTCGACGACAATTCGAGTGAACTAAGAACCTCGACTGAAAAAATAAACGACGGCATTGCAAAATATGTCTACGGAAACAAAAAGCTCATCGAAGGGGTCGCATCGATTGAAGAGGGCTTTGACGGAGTTGACAATGCGCTTAATGCAATTGTCGCAAAAAACGATATGCTCACAAATTCGTCGGAGCAATTTTATGCGGCGCTTCAAAAGATGGGAAATATGACTATAAAAATCGGAAATATGCCGAGCGAAATCGTCGAACTTTCAAAGGCGTCGAGCGATGTTAAGACAGTGCTTTCAACTCTTTCAAAAGGCACTGAAGATTTGAGCCGTGGAACAAGTTATGGCGCATATTCGAAAAAGCTCGAAGAAAATGATATCAATTTAAAGGCGCTTGAAACGGGAAATGTTGCGCTCATAAAAGAGAGTGCGGAAAGAATTGCGGCTTTAAAGAGTTCGCTCGAAAAGGGTGAGATGAGCGATTCCGAAAAGGCGAGAGCGATGGCGGAAATCGAATATCTCCAAAAGACAATCGGCGCTTTAAAGAAAAATACGGAAATGCTCGGCGGTACGAAATTATATTTCGACGAACTTAACAAAGGCGCAAAGAGCATAGAAGGCGGCGTGAAAAAGCTCGACGGCGGATATGCAAAAATTGACGGCGGCATAAAAACTCTTGCAAGTTTTGCAGGCGAAAAGAATAATGATGCAAATGAAATGGCTGCAAAAAGAGTTAAAGAAATGACTGAAAAATATGAAGAATTAAACGAAGGAATCAAGTCATACACAGACGCTGTGAAATCTGTTCAAGAAGGTGTTTCAAAAATCAGCGGAGGCAAAGACGTTTTGAAATCAAATATTGGCGAACTCGATAAAGCCGGCGACATGGTTTTAGACGGAACGAAATCTCTTGAAAGCGGTGTAAAAAAATACACCGAAGGCGTTTCAAAACTTCACACGGGCACCGAAGAACTTTACAGCAAAACAAAAAATATCAAGGGCGAAGTGAAGGACAAGATTAACGAAGAAGTCGGAAAGAACTCAGACGGGGAAATAGAATCTTTCGCATCTTCGAAAAATGAAAATGTGAAATCCGTTCAATTCGTTATAAGAACGGGCGAAGTTAAAAAACTTCAAAAGGAAAAAGTTGTTCCGGAAAAAATTGAAGAAAAAGCAGGTTTTTTCGAAAAGCTCGCAAATCTATTCAAATAAAAAAGGGGATGTTCGTTTGAACATCCTCTTTTGATTTAGAATAATGAAAATAGTTTAAACAGCAAGTTTGCGCTTATGCCGGCGCAAAGTCCGCCGATTGTGTGGCTTAAGATTGCCTTTCCCGTGAGTTCTCTTGCTCCGAGACTGTCCATCATTGCGATGTGCGTTGAAAGATAACCGCTCCAGCACATGCAGATTGCTGTGAAGACTGCGATTTCGTTCGGACCGACAAGATTTTGCTCTACGAGATTCGGCACGAGACCCATTGCGGCACCGGCACTTCCGAGTGCAGTTATCGGGACGGCGATGGATTCAGGATTTGTAAATCCGAAAAGCGGTTTTATGATGAAAGAGATTTTTCTTCCAAGCCATGGAAGAAATGCAACTCCTTCGTTTGCGCCTCCTGTGTAGCCTTGAGGTCCGGGACCGTTTGTCAAAAGAAGAACGAGACTGCAGATGATGACTACGCCCGGAATGATTTCCATTCCCATTTCAACGCCGTTTTTACCGCCGTCGATGAGAGAGTTTATAACTCTGCTTCCCACAGCGCCTTCTCTTACGAAACGCACTTTGTGGTCGCTTATTTCTTCGTAGTTACTGGAGTAGTCGCTTGTGCCGTAATATTTTTTCGTAAACGTGAGCATGAGTCTTACACTCACGATTGAGCCGATGATTGCACCGACATTTCCTATGAGTGCGGCTTTTATTGAGCCGTCGATTTTAAGACCCATCATCGTGGTTGTAATAATCAAACCCATTCCGAATGATGTTCCGATATTTGTGAGCGCCGGCAATTGGTACTTTTTAAAATATGTCAAAAAGTTTTTGTCGCGCGCCATCGAAAGGATCGCCGGATTGTCCGAAAGATAGCAAGTGATGACGCCGAGACTTGCAGCGCCCGGAAGATCGTAAACAGGACCCATAAGTTTTGAGAGGGCTCTGTCGATAAGAGCGATTACTCCGAACTCCGACAGGATACTACTCAAGGCTCCCGCCAAAACGGCAATCGCCATTATGTAGAAACAAACTTCCATTATCAATCTGTAGGCGCTGTTCATAAGTGTGTTTATCATATTGACACCACCCATGACGCTTCCTATTGCTATAAATATTGCGAGAAATACAACTAAAAATATTACTACTTCGCGGCCGAGCGCCGGAACCATTTTATAACCCTTTTGCTCCATATGAACCTCCAGATTTATATTTATATAATATGTATATTTTATCACAACATATTTCTAATGTCCATATAAAAACAAATTAAATTTACAATAGTGTTACGGATTTCGGTTTTGTTTGCCCGTGTAAACGAAAAATGATATAATGATATTCAGGAGTGATAAAATGCATATAAATAAAAAAATTATGTCCGCAGTTGTCGGACTTTTGATGAGCGCAACGCCGATTATGGCTGCGCCGCAATTTAAATATATAGAAAAAAAGGAAACTACAAATCTTGCCGAAGGACTTACCCACGAATTTATTACGAGTTTTACGTCCGACGGTTTCAGAGGAATAAATGTTTTAAAATTCAATTTGAGCGAAAGCAGTTTGAGACTCGTTCCGCTTTTTAACAATACGACCACGGGAAAAGGCATGGCGGTTTCAAAAATGGTTCAAAATAAAAATGCGGTTGCCGGAGTTAACGGAGACTTTTTTAATTACAAACCGTTTTTCCCGCTCGGCATTGCAATTGAAAACGGCGAACTTATAACTTCGAATTCCGATGCGTCAAATCCTACGCCGTCAATCGTTGTCGGCAAAGACAATTCGCTAACACTCGGAAGAATCGAAGTTTCGATGAGCCTTAAATTGGGCGACAAGACTTTGCCCGTCGGAATGGTTAATAAACCGAACAACTACGGTTCGACCGGAATTTATACAAGTCGTTGGGGACAAAAGACGAGGGGCGGAAAAGCAAACAGCCAAACCGAAGTTGCGATTGAAAACGGAGTTGTAATCGACAGACTCGACCAAGGCGGACCGATGAATATTCCGAAAAACGGATATGTTGTCAATATAAAAGACGGAATGTATTTGCCGAGTGTTGGTGAAAGCGCTGAATTTGTCGTAAGCGGAATAAATCTCGGCGAAACGAAATTCGCAATCGGTGCCGGCAGTCAAATTTTAAAAGATGGCGGGGCTGTGAACACACACATAAATATTTCGGGAAGACACCCGAGAACCGCGATCGGTTTTAACAAAAACACGCTCGACTGTGTGATTTTGACGGTCGACGGCAGAAGCATTTATCACGGAATGACCACAGCGGACGTTTCGGAGCTTCTTCTTTCGATGGGCATGACCGACGGATTTAATTTAGACGGAGGCGGCTCGACGACGATGGCAATAAAAAATGTAAACACGGACAAAGTCGACGTTGTAAACTATATCGAGTCCGAAAGAGCAGTTGCAAACGGAGTGGGCGTTGTCAGCACTTCCGAAAAGGGCGCACCTGCGAAAATCGAAATCGAATCGGACTTCGACAAAATTTTTAAAAATTCTTCAAAACAGATAAATATAAAAGTGTTTGACGAAAAGGGCAATCCTTTGAAGGTGAACCAAGCGGCAATCGCTATTTCGTCAAGCGTTCCTGCAACTATAAACGGCACCTGGTTTAAACCGACGGCTCCGGGAGATGCGACCGTGAGCGTGACTTATGGAAATTTGAGTGCGACGAAAAATGTGAAGGTGCTCGACGCACCGGCCGCGCTTCTTCTTCCGAAAGACACGATTGCACTTGGAAACGGCGGCAAATACAAAATGCCTGATGTGACGGCAATCGATGCGGTCGGAAATCGCTCGACAATAAGAGCCGAAGAACTTTCTCTCAATGTTGTCGGCGGCGTCGGAACGATGAGCGGAACCGTTTTTACGAGAAACAAAAATAACGGAAACGGAGCAATCGAAGTTTCGTTCGGTGGCGCAAAGAACAGAATTATAATTTCAAAAAGCGCTCGAAAGGAATCGATAAATGCTCTTTCAAACACGACGGGACTCTCCGCAAGCGCAAAACCGAACGGCGCAAGGGCAAGCCTTCAACGCATAAAGGACAAAAAATCGCATTCGGTTCGCCTTTGGTACAATTTTGAAAAAGTGACGGACAGCAAAACCGCTTCGATGAATCTCAAAAACACACGTCTTCCGAATGACAGCTCGGAACTTTCGATTTTTGTTCGAGACATTGAGGACCAAAAACTCACCGCAAAAATTTCGATTGCGGGCGAAGATATGGAAGTGGATTTTACAAAGCATCAAACGATCGACGACTTCAGCGAATGGAGAGCAAAACTTCCGGGTGAAAACGGAATCTATGTAAAGAGCATCGACATTTCCGAGTCCGAAGGAAAAGGCACAAAGGGAAATGTGGACTTTAAATATCTTGCGGCCGTTGTGTCGCCGGATACCTCAAAGATGTACAACAATCTGAGAATGGATTTTATGGACCACTTGAGAAATGACAATCTGAACTCGTCGGACATCGCAATTGTCGTTCGCGGCACAAAGGCTTCGGGGGCGCTTGTAACAAAGAACACCGAAAATCACAAAGTCGTGAGTGTTATGGGCGGAGTTGTGAACGCAAACAACATCACGAAAAACAGAATCACAACCGACAACAACACAATTATTGCAAATTTCAAAAATAACAAGGGCGGTCTCAGAGCGACTGACATAAATCAATGGAACGAACTTTTAAATTCGGTCAAAACATCCGCAGCCTCAAACGTAATCGTCACGATTGACGGCGGTTCAAAGGATGAGCTCGGACTTATAAATCCGATTGAGAGGGAGTTTTTGAAAGAAACGCTCGAAGAAATGGTAAAAGCGGGAAAGAGAGTTTTTCTAATAACGAATCTTAAACATCCGACCGCTTCGAGATTTGAAGAAGGCGTTCGATATATGAATATAAATCCCGCTGAAAACGAGATTAATATTCTTAATATTAATAGAATTGGGGATAATGTAATTTATGGAATTTCAACAAAGAGATAGTGTTTTGATCGACAGAGCACGAAATTTGAAAAAGGTCTTTATTGTAGCTTTCGCACTTATTTTTGCAGGTTGCTCAAAAACAGAAGGACTTGAAAAAATTGAAAAGAGTTTTATCGAGCCGACTTATGCCGCCGTCGTCACAAGAGAAAGAATTGCGGAAAAGCCGAGCTACGAATGGATCACAGAAAGCGCAATTAAGAGGGAAGCCGGAGAAACGAAAGAGTTTTTAAGACAAACTCATATCTACGACAGCCCGACCGCCGATGTTGAAAGCGACAGAACCGCATATTACTTCAGCGCTCCGGAGTACGCTTACAAAAAAAGCGACACAAAGGACAAATGGTCAAAGACTGAGGACGCCGAAAAAGATGACTACGAAGTTGTTA
This sequence comes from Ezakiella sp., assembly GCF_034180565.1. Taxonomy (NCBI): domain Bacteria; kingdom Bacillati; phylum Bacillota; class Tissierellia; genus Ezakiella; species Ezakiella sp. The sequence goes on from NZ_JAXFOB010000027.1 coordinate 18,757, forward strand.
TGGGGCTCTTTAAAAATTTAAAGGGACTTCTTGAAAAAATAGACGAAAGCGAAGAAAAGGAAAATGCACCGCATATTGATTCGGTCTATAGAGTTAAGGAAGATCCGGAAAAGCTTTCTGAAATGGATGAGTTTTTTGAAAAGCTCAAGGACAATGACAGCGTGTCGGTGGAATTTGCATTCGCAAAAGCTGAAGACAAGTATTACATCGCTAAAGTTACAGTTGAAGCAAGTAAAAATGATATTACACAATATACAAAGGAATTCGTCGTCGGCGACTTCGATTCCAGAGAACATATCGAAACACCGCTCGACCTTACAAAAGTTCTTATAAAGGACAATGTTAAAAAATTTGATGTGAAGGAGAAATAAAATGATTGAAAGAGAAATTGAAATAAAAGACCCGATCGGCATCCATGCACGCCCGGCTGCACTTCTTGTGAAGGAACTGAAAGAATTTAAGAGTGAACTGAAACTTGAAAAGGACGGAAAAGTCGCATCTTCAAAAAGTTTGATTCAAATTATGGGGCTTGGCGCAAAACAAGGCGACAAACTAAAAGTCACCGCGGAAGGCGAAGACGCTGAAGAAATGATGAACGCATTTCTTGAATTTGCGAAAGAAAATTTATAATGGATTTTCTTCCGGTAATTTTGGGAACGGACAACAACGCCTACTCGATGGCGCGCTCCGTTCATATGGCATACAACAAAAAATCCGTTTCGCTCGGAGTTAAGAGGCTGAAATACACAGACGCATCGAAAATCGTCGAGGTTATAACTTACCCCGACTTTGATTCGACGGGATTTATGAGCGGCATAAACGATTTTTTAGAAAACAAACTTAAAAACTACGGAGATGTGAAGCCGATTTTAATTCCTTGCTCCGACGGTTATGCGAAACTTGTGATTGAGCATAGCGACGAACTTTCGAAGAATTTTCTCTTCAATGTCCCGAGTCTTGAGCTTCAAAGAAAACTCGAAAATAAAATCGACTTCTATGACATTTGCGAAAAATACAACTTGCCATATCCGAAGACTTGGGTCATAAAAAAAGCCGAAGAGTTCGGTGCGCTCGAGCTAAAATATCCGATTGCGATAAAAGCGAACGACTCGATTTCGTATGCGGCGCTTTCGTTTGCCGGAAAGAAAAAAGCATACAAGGCGGACACGAAAGAAGAAGCGAAAAACATCGTGGACACAGTTTACAAATCGGGCTACAACGGCGAACTCATAATTCAGGATTTCATTCCGGGAGACAGTAAAGTGATGGGCGTTTTAAACGCTTATGTAAACACAAAGGGCGAGGTCACTCTCATGAGCTATGCGAAGTGCGTGCTCGACGAATGTCTTCCGACACAAATCGGAAACTACAACGCGCTTTTCTCGATCGACAATCCGGAACTCTACGATATGGTCGAAAAGTTTTTAAAGGAAATCGGTTATCGCGGCTTTGCGAATTTCGATTTTAAATTCGACACGAGGGACAATAAATACAAACTCTTTGAGATAAATTTGAGACAGGGAAGAAGCTCATTTGTCGTCACGGCGGCGGGGGAAAATCTTGCGTATCATTTGATTGAAGACGTATTTTACAAAAAAGATTTGCCGCAAAAACGCGTGAAAGACCATGCGCTTTGGCTCTTCTGTGCGAAATCCGTTTTGAGAAAATATGCGGACAAAGAAGACCTCGAACTCATAAAAGACTATATAAAAGATGCGGCGTACACCTGCGACTACAAAAAGGACAGAACGCCGAAGAGAATTATGCACCACTTGAGGCGCATATTCTCAACGAAGAAATATTATCCGAAATATATGGGAAGATAGGTGAGAAAATGGAAAAAATGACAATAAGCCAAGCGATTTTTAAAGTTTCGGAAATTCAAAGCGAATTGAACGAAAAAAGATATGCACTCTCGTCGCAATTTTTCGGACCGGTCACAGTGAACGGAAAAAAGATTGTGGACGAATCGAAAAAAGAAAAATTGATTGAACATATTGAAAGACTTGATAAACTAAACGAAGAAATTGCAGTTCTAAAGGAAAAAATCGCCGAAAAAAATCTGGAAAACAAAATTGACGGAAAAAGCGTGACATATGTGCTCGAAATACTCCGCCAAAAAAGAGCGATGATGAACTCGCTTGAAGCAAACTTGAGAGACACAAGAACATCCGTTGAATCGGGAGTCGGCGCCGTAACATACGCACCGTATGACGAAAAGAGCATAAGAGAAAAATACGAAAAACTGAAAGAGGAAACATTCAGACTCTCCTCCGAAGTCGACAGAATAAATTCTACAACATATATTGAAATGTAAAAGCGTGCCGAAAGGCGCGTTTTTTTGTGGTGCGGGGAAATAAGAATTTATAAAATCGAAGTTAAATAAAAAGCGAGCCCTTGAGCTCGTTTTTTATTTAAATATTTTTGTATTCCTGACATTAATATTTTTACAAGTCTCTTATCCTATCAACAAGACTGTCCCTGCTATGCTTTTCATAGAACCTGCCGGTAAATATTATCCCGATAATTATATTTACAAAGTTTACAAGGATAAGAGGCATGATTACAAATTTATAAGAAGTCCACTTAGTTTGTTCCATAAAACCTATCAAGATGTATTTATCTACAAGAAGCATAATGATGAAAGAAAATACTAAGCCACCTAAAGAATAGATCAAATTCTTTTTCACCAAATATTTTTTAATATTTTTCTTTGTCATTCCAATTGCTTCAAGGATTGATAAGTTCACCATGTTTCGTAGTATTTCAGTAGCAATAACATTAATAAAGTTAAGGACAGATATTAAGAATAATACTATGGATAAGCTGTACCCGGCAAATTCTATTAGATTTTTGAAATCTTTAAAAGACTTTATCTGAAGATCTCTTGAATCGTAGGAAAATCCTGATTCATTTTCAAAAGATTTTAATAACTTATCAAAATTTTCCTTTTCGCTATCTTCAACATCAAATCCATAGGACATTATACTTCGATCTCCTGTAAGCTCTTTATACTCAGTCGGATTCATATAAATATATTCCAAACCTAAAGTAGGACTAGATTCGTCGTTTATATCTTCCTTAACCACAAGAAAATATCTAAGACCATTTGAAAAATTATAGTCAATCTTGCCCATCACTTGGACTTCTTTGACCTTATTTTTTACATTGATTTTTATTCTATCACCGGTTTTAAATGCAGACTTTTTATCTCCTTGTTCTCCTATAATAATATAATTTCCTGTTTGCCATTTTTCTTTATCGAAGTCTCCGTCTATAAATTTTTGTTTGTTTATTAAATAGTCATCCATACCAAATAGAAGTGGTGCAACTTTGTTATCTTCTATTTTAATTTTTGGATAAGTGTGCTCATAACCGGAGGAGTATAAAGCTCCCCCACTTTTAAAGCCCTTATAGTTTTCTATCTCATCAATAAACTTTTTATCAATTCCTTCTTCACTACCTAAATACATATACCTAAAATATTTTGGGCTTGCTATATTATAGTCTGTTGTAATGACATCTGAAACGCCCTTTTCTAAATCAATATTACCGGTATAAGTTAAAACGCTGTTTAAAATAACAGCAGATAGACTAATAGAAAGAACTATCGAAATAAATCTAAATTTATTGGAAAATACTTGTCTTCTAGCAAGCTTGCCCAAAGAAATATCCTCGCTTTTATATTTCTTTTTTATCTCGATTTCATTGTATCTGCTGGCATCTATTGGAGAAACTTTTGCTGCATACCTTGCAGGTCTCATAACTGATAAAAATACTGTAAGCAAAGTAAATGCTGTTGAAAATAAGATAATTAATATTATTACTGCGAGTGATAACTTTACATCTATTAGCATCTCATTACTTGCAAATATTTTATTTAAAATAACTTTTCCAATAGAAATCCCTACTATATCTCCAACTATTATTGCTGGAAGAGAGGCTGCTAAAGACTCAAGATGAACAAGTTTTTTGATTTGTGGCTTCGTCATTCCAATTGTTTTTAAAAGTCCCAGAAGTTTAATATCTTCATTTACGGATATTTTAAAAATATTGTTTATTATTAAGTATCCTGCAACCATGACCAAAATTAAAAAAGCTAAGAAGGGTAGAAATGTTTTAAAATCAAAACTAGAATCACCGGATAAAAGATAGGCAAAGTTAACGCCAATCCTTATTTCCTTATCGGATAAATTTCCGGGATAATCTACCACTTTATAACCATTTCTCTCTGCAATTTTTAAAAGTTTATCCCTTATCATAAAGGAATTCTTTAGCATTACTTCCAAATCTTTATTATTTTCCGGAAGTAATAATTTATCTATATAAGCTTTTGATAAATAGATTTGTCCTACACCAACGTTGGAGTCAATAGGATTTTGAAAAGTCCCCGATATAATAAATTTCTCACTTCTATTTTTGATAATTTCTCCTGTGTAAGGTTTTTCTATAGTGAAAGGAACTTCTATCTCTTCTCCAATTTCTCCTTTATAACCTAACTTTTTTGCAGTTGCTAAATCTATAAATACGTCGTTTTCTTTTTCAGGAAATTTCCCTTTAACTTTTTCTATTAGAGACCATTCGAATCCTTTCTTATCCATATAAGATAGTTCTGCCATAACTTTTTCATCATCAAGAATTCCAACTTTCTCTATTATTGATAATTCCTCTATGTCTTTATCTTTGGATAAAATATTTATGTCTTTGTCAGAAAGTTCTTTAAAAGAGCCATGGCTGATTGTGCCAATAGTTTTCATCGTTTGGTTTTCCATGCTTTTCCCTAAACCTAAAGCAACTGAAAATAGACTTGTAAAAAGTATAGATGTCAAGGCTATTGCTAATAAGAGAATATTTCTCCTGCTTTTATTTGTATTTAAAATATTTTTTGCAAGGTGCCTTATATAAGCTTTATTTTTGACTTTCATTATTTTCCACCAGCTTTCCATCTTCTATCCTTAAAGTTTTTTCTGCAGCTTGAGCGACAGCATCATCGTGAGTAATCATAAGAATAGTGTTTCCAAGCTCTTTATTAATCTTTTTTAGTAAGTAAACAACTTGGGAAGAAGATTTTGAATCTAAATTTCCTGTAGGTTCGTCAGCTAGAATTAAAGATGGTTTGGTAACCAAGGCTCTTGCTATGGCAACCCTTTGTTGCTGTCCACCAGATAATTCATTAGGCATTTTATATTTTTGATCACTTATTTCTAGAATGTCTATTACGGAATCAACATATTTCTTATCTACTTTGTCCCCATCAAGACCAAA
>NZ_JAXFOB010000035.1:0-41731 GCF_034180565.1 Ezakiella sp.
ATAGCCCTAACCCGTGCTTTTTGATTTGACAAAATCAAAAACACGATGGTAGGACTTATACAAAGACGTCCGACGACATTTCGACGAACAGGAGAAATGAGTCGTTGACGTCGATTGTGCATGCGCCGTTACGTTCTGGGAGACGGACAGAGCGAAAATACATTTATAAATGATATGGGATTTTGGGTCGATATTTTATAAACGCACCGTTGTTGGTAATAATACATATTCCGCGTACACAAAAATGGGCGGCACCCTTCCCGCGTTCAAATACGAAATCGAAGATTTCTTTTTCACGCGGTTGGGCGCAGGAAGGACACACAGTGCCGTCCCGCTACGGTGGCGTATAATGACATATACAATTGTATAAACGGAATAATTATATATGTTAGTGTAATAATTTATGTATATATACGAACAAACAGGTGGTTGTATGTTGTCATAACAACGAAAGTCATATACGGCGGTACAATGCGATTATGAATGTATATAATTGATGATTTTATCGGTGTGATAATATTTACGTGTGGTATTTTTTGGTTCGATATTTTATAAACGCACCGTTGTTGGTAATAATACATATTCCAAGTACACAAAAATGGGCGTGAGGACATCGTTACGCCTCACGTCGTAACGTATGCCGTCACGCTACGAATGCGTACATATGCATATACAATTAAAAATATATACGGTATTTCAATACAAAAATTAGATTTTATCATTTTATAAAATTCATAAACACTGTGGTTTGCGAGGAATTTTATCACACAAACAACCCCAAACAAAAAGACGCCTATTTTTCAGGCGTCTTTTATACTTTCTCTAATGTTTTTCAACCCAGATGATAATTTTTTCAAGCATTACTGCGAGTTCTTCTCTTGTAAATTCGCTTGCAGGGTTGTAGATTTCTTCAGTTTGTCCTTCAACAAGTCCGATTTTTGCCATTGCAATGATAGCATCTTTGCTCCATGCAGGCAATGTGTCAAGGTCTTTGTATGAAAGTTCTTTAATTTCTTCCATTGCAATTCCGTGGTTTTTAAGGAATCTTTCGATTATGATTGCAAGTTCTTGACGTGTTACTAGGTTGTTTGCTTTAAATGTGCCGTCTTCGTAGCCTTTGATGAGGCCTTGTGATTGTGCCCATTTAACTGCTTCTGCAAACCAGTCTTTGTCTTTTACGTCTTTGAAGTTTTGTACGTCGTTGATTTTTTGATTTGTTGAGAGTCTCTTTAGTACTGTTGCAACCATTGCTCTTGTGATCGGGAGTTCTCCTTCAAATTTTCCGTTGTCCATTCCCTTGAGGATTCCGCGTGCAACCATATTCATGATCGAACCTGCTGCTTCATTTTCAGGTAGGTCTGAGAATGTTGCTGCAATTGTCGACATTGTTTCAACAATTCCGTAGTCTTTCTTTTCTTCGACAGGTTTTGTTGTTTCAACCGGTTTTGTCGGTTCTTTTACAATGTCTACTGTAGGTGTCGTCGGTCTGTATGGTCTTGGTCTATCAGGAATTACCGGATAGTCAGGAATGATTGGTTCGTCCGGTGTTGGGTCCGGTGTTGGATCAGGATCAGGTGTCGGAACTTCGATCTTCTTCCATCTTGCAGTAAGTGTAATGTCTTCAATTATTTCCGTGTCAAAATCAAATTTTTCGTCACCGTTGAACCATCCTTCGAATGTGTAACCTTCTTTAGTTGGATTTTCAGGTTTTGTAACCTTGTCCCCAATTTCTACTTTTTCAACTGATTTATCTTCTTTGTTATCCGGATCGAATGTTACTTCAAATACTTTAAGTTCAAATGCCCTAATATTTTCAATCGCTTCTTTTAAAGCATCGCTTTGATCTTTCAAAATATCCATTGATGCATTATCGTCTCTCAAAATCTTATCAGCATTTTCAATAGCATCTTTAAGGTTATCTTTGAGAGTTTCATCTGCATATTTAAATTGTTTAGAATCCAAAAGTTCATTTGCTTCTTTAACCAGTTCTTGTAGTTCTGTTTTATCAACAGGTGCAATTTCAACTTCAACAGCTTCACTTATTGATTTACCTTCCTCTTTTTGGTAAACATAAATTTTATCGCCTTTATGAATTTGAACAACATCAATTGAGAATTTTCCATCTTCGCCAATCTTTTGAGCTTCAATTAAATCTTTCAGCTCTTCTTTTTGTAGAGTTGTTGCTGCACCAATTACCTTGTAGTATACAGTAGCACCGGGAGTCCCTGTTCCTCTGATATATTTATCATTTACATATGCTTTTTCAACTTCCAGCTTTGCTGATTTTTCAGTCGGCGTTACAACACCACTTAAGTTTTCGTAAGTTCTCTTGATTTCTTCTACCGCTTTGTCAACTTCTTCTTGAGTTGCTTCTCTCTTGTTGAAGATATTTGTTCCGTCAACGATTGCAGTTTCGTATTCATCTCTTTCTTGTTCAGTTGCATAGATGAATTTGTCTGAATGACGAACTTCGTTATATTGATCCAAAAGTTCTTTGAGTTCAGCTTTATCTGCTTCGTGGATTCCGTCGAGATTCTTTAGAGCAGCTTTGATGTCAGCGATTGCTTTTACAACATCTTTTTCAACTGCATTTTCGTCGTCATAAACTTTTTGACCGTTTTCAATTGCTTCATCATATGCTTTTTTGTCTTCTTCATTATCGTAGTTGTATCTGTCGGAATTCTTAATTTCTTGAGATTCGTCAAGAAGTTTTTTGAGTTCTTCTTTAACAACTTCAACTTTGCTTCCGATGACAGCATCTCTAGCTTCAATAACTTTTTCGACAAGTTTGTCGATTGCAACTTGTGTCGTTACTGATTTTTGAAGTTCAGCTTTTGCTTCAATAATTGCGTCGTCATATGCTTTCTTCAAGTTTTCATCAGCATTTTTGTATGCGTCTGAATTTTTGATTTCGTCATATTCAGCGACGAGTTTCTTGAGTTCTTCTTTATTGATTACTTCAACACTTTCGTCACGTTCGAAGTTGAATGTGAGTTCTTGTTTTGCGTATTCAGTTACTGTGAATTCTTTGATTTCTTCGTCTTTTAGTTTATATCCTTGTTCGCATCCGAGGAATTCTACTTGGTAAAGTTGGTTGCCGTTTGAGATATATGGAACTTTCTTGAGGTCAGTTACATATGTCACGCCGTAGTTTGTCTTTGCATAGACTGCGTAGTCGGCTTCGATTTCCGTTTCACCTGCGAGTGAATTTACCTTTAAGATGAGCGGTGCAACAATGTTGATATATTTTGAGAATGTTTGGCTTGGGTATGCATTGATGATGTTTGGATAGTATGAATATTTTGTGCCTTCAAGTCTGAGTTCGTAGTCAACGCCTGAAACTGCAGGGAATTCAAAGCCCTTTTCAGTCATTTTTACGCCTTCAACTTCGTTTCCGTTCATGTCGAAAACTGTGATTGTGTAGTCCTTCAAGCTTTCGTTTGCATCCTTAGGGATTCTAACTTCAACTACTTGGACTTCTTTCTTGTCTTCAATTTCAAATACTGCATTGTATGTCGGGTTTTCTTTGTCAAGTGTAAATTCAATTCTCTTGTTCTTTACATTAACTTTCAAGTAATCCGATAGGTCTTTTAATACATAAGCGTATGTGCCGTATTCAAGTTCGATTGCTCCGTGTTTGTATTCTTGTTCGAAGCTTAATTTTACTTCTTCATCTTTTCCGTCTACAACTTTGTAGAGTTTAACTTGTTCAAAGAAGTTCAGATTTGTTCTTGTGCCTGTGTAGTTGATGTCCCAACTTGCCTTACCCTTTGTAGGGTCTTGCGGTTCAGGACCAGGGCCAGCGTTCTTTAATACGAGAACAAATTTAACAACTGCATTTTTGTTTGCGTCGTTCAAAGTAACTGTTTCTGTTATTTTTGATTTTGCTTCGTCGTATAGTCCGCCCATATTCCATGTCGATGAAAGCTTAACTTCGTACTTTCCATATGGTAGAACTTTTTCTTCGTTGCCCATAATGAATTCGTTGTTTGCATAAGCCATCATAAACTTGTTTAACTTAGTTTCTTTTGTTCCGTCAAATTCATAAACTTCGAATCTGATAGTTCCTTCTCCTTGTGGAGCCGGCTTTCCTTCTTCGAGTTCAATCGTCAAATTCTTTGTGTCTTTGTCAATTGTAACTGTTTCAAATTCTGCTGTCGGCACAAGTCCTTCCGGTTCAACGATTTCAACATCATATGTTCCCGGTGCAACTTCAATTGTTCCGCTTGTAAATTCTTGGTCGTCGAGCATGAATGTTACATCTGTAACTTCAGCACCGTCTTTCATAAATTTAACATCTACAGGAACTTTTTCTTCAGCTGCTCCTTCCGGAATGATTACAAATTCAACTTGGTATTCATTGCTGTTTACAATAAATTCTTTTGTATCAACTGTATATCCTTCAGGAAGTCCTGTAAATTCCGCCTTGTAGTAGTCGTACGGAAGATTTACAAACCATGTGCTGAATCCTGTCTTAATGAAAGTCTTCTTCATAGGTTCGCCCTTTGTTCCGGTTAGAATATATTCATATGAAGATTTTTTCAATTCTGCAGGGAGATTGTCATCGTTAACAAAGATTGCGCCTTCACTTGTCTTGTCTGAATCAGAATATTTTGTCCAATTGAATTCAACTTCAACAGGGTCTGTTGTAGATCTGAATGTTCTGGATGTTTGAGCATAGCTTTGGCTGTCAACTGTGAGTGTTGTTTCGCCGTATCTTTCTTTGTCAGCTACAGCTTCAACATAGTATGTTCCCGGTGTGAGTTCGATGCCGCCTTTTTCATAGTCAAAAGCTTTACCTTCTTTTCCGTTGGTAGCCCATCCATAGAAGTCACAGATATAGTAATCAGAATTTTCGTAATTGTCTTTAATTGTGAATGTGAACTTTTTGTCGCCGATTTCTTCAAATGTGAATGTTACATTTGCTTCCGGCTTTTCTTGTGTCAATGTCACATATTCATAAGGTTTTTCAACAAACATTCCTTCCGGCATATTTTCAGGGAATATCATCCATGTGCCTTCAGCAAGTTCGTCGAGTCCAACGATTGAACCGTTCTTTGTATCCTTTGCAAGATATTTTATTTGAGCTTCAGTTCCTTCAGTTGTTACATGAACTTTGTAGAAACCGCTTCTCTTGATATTTGCTGTAACAGTTGAATAGTTTGTTGAGCTGTTTACTGTAAACGGCATATCGTCGCTGAATGTTATAGTGTAGTCGTCTTTTCCAGGTTTAAATTCTGCATAGAATTCATAGTCGCCGTACGGAAGATCTGCGTCAAAGTATTTGTCATAGATTCCTTCGTCTTGAACGAAGTCAAAAATCTTTCCTGTCTTTACATTCTTTGCAAGAAGTGTGAAGTCTGCCCATTCAAGATTGTCTTTTGATGCGACTTTAATCGTGATTCTTCCTGTAGGAATTTCTGTGAATTCAAGAACGATTTTGTGTTCTTTGTTTTCCTTTGAAATTTCAAACGGAATTTCGCTTTCGCCTTTAAGTTCGAATTTGTTTGAATAGTTTGTGACGATGAGTTTGTATTTTCCAAACTTGAGGTTTTCAGTATTTTTAACTTCCTTACCTTCTTCGTCGACAACTTTGTATTCAAGATTTAAAGCTTCTGTGCCTGATTGTTTTACTTCAACTTCGAGTTTTCCGAACATATCTTTGAAAACAAGCATTTCTGCTGTTGCTTCTTTGATATTGTGTCCGTTGTCAATTGCGTAAATATTTACATCTGAAAGTTCTTTGCCTTCAGGAATTACAAGTGTAACTTTGTTTCCTTCTCTTGTAAAGTCAATTGCCTTTTCATCTGCAGTTACTTTGAATTCTCTTACACCTGAGCCTTCTTCTTTGATGTCAAATGTGAGAGTTCTTGTAGCTTCGTCATAGAAAGCATTTTCAAATTGCGGAGCTACTGTATCGATTGTGAACTTGATATCTCTGTATGTTTCAGGATAGCTTTCCTTCGGTGCCTTTATAGCGGCAGCTGTAAGTCTTAAAGTGTATTCTCCGTCTTCGAAATCCTTTAGAGGAACTGCGCCGGGAGATGTGAAACCGAGATATTGTTCTCTGTTTTTGTCGTTGTCCGGGTCAGTTGAAATATTTGTGTATTTCAAACCGATTTGATAGTCTGTTGACTTTCCTTGTGAATCGATGATAGAAGCCTTTACAGAAGCAGTTCTAACCATAACCATGTTGATGCTTAAAACGTCTTGGTAGTTGTCGGCATTCGGCGAAAGAACAATAGGTTCAAATTCCGGAGCCGGTTCAGCATCCGTATTTTTGTTTTCGTCGATATCTGCAAAGTTTTTAATACCTACGATTACAACATTGTTGTATGTCTTGCCCTTTTCATCTTTGAATGTTCCATAGTTTGTTTCGATATGTGTTGAATATTTGAACCAATCGTGATTTCTTGTCTTCAAATTCCAATACATCGGTTTTTCAGTTGTGAAATCGAAATCATAAACCGGTTTTTCAATTGAAGGAATATTGTCGTAGCTTCCCTTGAATGAAACGAACGGGAAAGAAATCTCCATACCGTTTTGGTCTCTTAAGTGAAGGAATCCTTCAACGAAAGCACCGTTTGTAAATGGTTCGACTTTTTCCAAGTGTTCAATCGGGAATGTGATTGAAAATTCTTGTTCTGTTTGTGCAGGAACTGTGAACTTCTTGTCTTCGTAAGTTTGTGAGAAAAGTTCGTCCGGTCTTAATAGAAGAGTCTTTCCGTCTCTTGCTTCGATTGTAGCTTGAACTGACGGTGTGAGTTCCTTCATTTCTCCGGAATAGTTGTGAACGAGAAGATTTAAAGTAATCGTGTCATCAACATTTCCGACAAATTTCGATGCGATTTTTGTATCTTTGTCAACGGCTGTAAAATCAAGTTCCGTTGCTTTTTTAAGATTCATAACACCTGCGCCTTGACGACGTGGAGATGTTGTTGCTTTTGTCTTAGGGTCGACGTGCGGAATTGCAGAGTTCATAAGAATTGTCTTTGTAAGAGCAGCCTTGTGAACTTCTCCTGCAAACATCATATCGTCCAAACGGTCACGAATAATACCTACACCGCCTGTTACGTGAGGTGTAGCCATTGAAGTACCGCTCATGTCGCCGAATGTGTCGCCCATTGTTTCAGTTGAATAAATATGTCCGCCAGGTGCCGTGATGTCCGGTTTCATATAACCGCCGACTGAAAGACCCCAGTTTGTAAAGGAACTGAGTTCTCCGAATTGCGGGTTTTCCGTTTCTTGCGGATCCATCTTGATATTAACAGTTCTTGTGCTGCTTGCGAGCATTTTTTCAGCTGTTGCAAGTTCAATTGAGATTGCAGGGATACTGTTTCCCGAAACGCTCATATAGAGTTGACCTTCAACATTGTTGTAAATAATTGCGCCTGCTGCATTTGCTGCTTGTGCATTTAAAACTTTTTCGCTGAAAGTGATGCCGCCTCTTTTCATGAGTGCAACTTTTCCTGTTAAATCTTGTCCTTCCAACTCTTCCTTTTTACCGAGACCGCAGTCTACAAATTCGTAATCCTTAGGTTCGAATCTGAGTTCGCCGCCTGTTTGGAAAATATATTTTTGACCTTCAAAAGTAATCAAAGGAACATACATAGTCTTGTTTTCGAGTGATGCAACTGTGATTGCGTTTGTAGCAATACCCGGAGCCGCCATAGTACCGAAATCAGGATTGTCGATGTTTAACTTTCCTTGATATTCCCCTTCGTTACCTGCTGCGATAACAAAGTTTGTGTCTGCAGCATAACCGTTGTTTATAGCCTTTCCTACAAGACCGTCTGCTTGACCCGGAAGACCCTTTGTTGAACCCAAACTCATATTAACAGCATCTGCACCCATAACAATTGCGTCTTGCATTGCTCTGATGTAGATGTTTGAAGAAGTTGAGCCTTGTCTCATAACATTCATCATGAGAAGTTGTGCTTCAGGAGCAACACCTCTCCATGTTTTTCCGCTGATATTGAATTTATTTCCGGCAACAGTACCGCTGACGTGTTGACCGTGTGCAGCCTTTTCTTTTTCCGGATTCAAATCTTTATTGTTTGTATTATAGTTCCATCCGAAAGGAATCTTTTCAGAGCGATAAATATCTTCATATAACTTTTTGTCAGCAGAGTTGTCCTTTACCGAAAGCTTTCCGCCGTTCAAGAAATTGTTGATATCAAGCTTTGCAAGTCTCGGTCTAACGCCCGGTGACAAATAAAAAGCACTGTGAGTAGGGTCCATATTACTATCGATAATAGCGAGAACTCTTCCCCTACCGTCGTACTTTTGTTGGAAAATGTCATCATTTCCAATTAAATCATTTGAATTTACCATACTGATAGATTCGTCCAAACCGCCTCTGTCTTGGAAAACAGCCATATTTGAACGAGTGATATCAGATTCGTTTATAATATAGTTTTCAAATACTTCTAATACATTTGGCAAACTCTTTGCGCTTTCAAGTTCTTCTGCATTCATCTTTGCAACGAGTGCAGGAACCAAAAGCTCTATTCTGTCAAAAACTTCAACATTCGGAAGCTCATTCTTTAAAACTTCTTCGAACTTATCGAGAGCTTCGTCTGAAAGTTTGAGCGCCAAATCATAGTTTTGTGTTGTGTACGCTTTTTCAAATCCGGGAGCGAGCTTTTCAACGTCAACATTGATAATGTACTCATTCCTTTCTTCCGCTCTCACAATAGTTCCAAAGCCTGTAAAGACGCTTAGAACCATCATAACCGAGAGCAGAATTGAAATAAATTTCTTACTCATAAAAAACCTCCTAAAAATTTTGGGGAAAATAAATTTTAATTTCAGTATTGTTTTAATTTAGTGTGATAAAATAAGTTACGTAAAAAAATTTCCCCATTTCAGCGACCAATCTCTTAATCGCTTCGTAACCATATTGTAACATAAATCAGATGTTAAAATCAACACCTTTGTAAAAGATTTTAAAAAAATCATATAAAAATATAGTTACAAATTTTATTTTAAACTTAAAACTAATTGATTCTTGAAAACTTTGTAAAACGAAAATCAAAATGAAATATTGGATGAAATATATAGATATATTACTTGCAATTGCGGGCTGTGGTTTTTATTTTATTTGCGGGCTATTTTGCGATAAACGACTGATCTCGTGTTTTAGTCGTTGCGGCATATTTACCAATAAGCCTCACTCCTAAAACCCACAATCTAGCCGTTTCTCATCAAAATATCCTCGCAAATTTGGGGGTATATATGAACCGGCAAACGCCGGTTTTTTGTTTGTGAATTGTATAGCGTTTCAAACGCACAATCCGTAGCGGCCGGCATACGTTGTGACGTAAGGAACAACGATGTCCTCACGCCATATATCACGCCCGTACAATTTACAACCCCACCAACAACGCATCGCCAATAAAATATCAAGCCAAAAATATCAACGCATATACATTCCACGCCGAAATATTTTATAATTGCATACATTCGCAAACGCGTTGTAGCGGGACGGCATACGTTGTGACGTAAGAAACAACGATGTCCTCACGCCATATATCACGCCCATACAATTTACAACCCCACCAACAACGCATCTCCAATAAAATGTCAAACCAAAATATCGCCAACAAACATTTCCCACGACGATCTATCCTTCAATTTCGCAAATCCGCAAACGCCTTCCCAGTTTGCGAGGAATTTTCGATGAGAAACGCTTAAGATGAAATATTTTAGGAGTGAGACGTACTGGCAAGTACGTCGCAGCGACTAAAATATGAGTCAAGCGTTTATCGCGAAAATAACCGCAAACAACAAAAAAGGAACCGGCAATCGCCAGCTCCTATTTTCTTAATCCAATTCGTCGTACATCTTTAAAGCCTTCGCTCCATATGCCGTTCCCGGTCCGCCGTTCATTAAAATACATGTTTTAATAACGTCAACAAGTTGTTCTCTTGTGCCGCCGACTTTTTTGAAGCTTGTGATGTGTGCGAGCATGCATGGAATGCATTTTATTGTGATGGAGATGCCGAGTGCAACCATTTCTTTTTCAATGATTGTCGTTGCGCTTTCCTTTGCGTATTCAGCGTGAAGATCTCCGAATGCTTTCATGATTTCCGGTGCTGATTTTACAAGTTCTTTGTTCATTTCTCCATTTTCTGCTCTTTCGTCAATATAACTCATAATTTCCTCCTTATATTTTCTCGGATTTTTCATCCAATATTATTATACCCCCAAACTTTTTTTAAACACGTCTAAACTGCCTTTATTCGAATTATGAATAGAGTTCTCACTACTTATTAATTTTTCTTATATACATATAATATGTATCTTTTAAATTTGCGCCATTTTGCGAGGATATTTTTGATTACGCGTTTTTTGGACGGCATGCGAGTATAGATGTATAACTGTGCACACGCCGTAGGTAGCGGCGACCAGTTTTTTTATCCATCGAACAGAAATCTTTGATTTCGTCGTGAGATGAGATAAAAAGGTGTATCGCCGCCAATAGGGAAAATGGGTGGAATGAGTTTTGTAAAACGCAAAATTATAATTTATGTAAAAATTTGTTTAAGGTTATGGTTTTGATATTTTATATACACAACGTTGTTGGTGGGGTTGTAAATTACATAAACGTCAAATATGGCGGGAGGACATCGTTACTCCTTACGTCGTAACGTATGCCATCCCGCTACGGTGGTGTTTTCAATTTTATACAAAAACCATTTGCAAAATAGACCGCAAATTACCCCCGCCAATTTGCGAGGATATTTTGATGAAATGCGCCGCAAACAAAAAAAGAACCGGAGTTTCCGGTTCCGATATAAACAATATAATTTGCGATGATAATTTGATGAGAAACGGTTAGATTGAGTGTTTTTGGAGTGAGGCGTACTGGCAAGTACGTCGCAACGACGAAAACACGAGATCAACCGTTTATCGCAAATTAGCGCGCAAATGCTTCCCTATCTATAGTTGAAATAAAAACTGTAGATCTATCTTAAAGCCTTCTTTCACTCCTTGATAGACAGGATCATTTTCAATTGCTTTTCTCATAAATTTCTCGCCTTCTTCATGTGTGAAGTCGTCGATGTAGTAATAAATTTTAATTTTTATCTTTTCTATTTCAGGTGTTTCCTCTACTCCCACAACTTTCAAAGTGCGAAGCGGGTTTATCACGCGAACGCTTGCTCTTCCCTCGATTTCGTCGAGTTCCGCTCGAGCAATTTTCGCTTCGCGAATAATCGTAAGAATCATCGATTCCATAATTCCTGCAACAAAAATCTCAACGCTTGAGAGCTCGTCTTTTTCGTTGTCGTACGGAAGCTCCTGGTCGGTCGAAATAAAACTGGCGTCACCGTATGTGTTCACTCTTCTCAAATCGTTCGAAGTGGTTCGCATTGTAAAGTCGAAAACTTCGGACTCTTTCGAGCTGTCAAATGTTCCTAGATCACTCATATTTTTCTTCCAAATATTTTACCGCTGTTTCGAGCTCGGTCAGTTTTTTGTCGATTACATCGAGAGTGCTTACAGGTCTGTTTGAGAATGTCGCAAATCCGCAGTCCGGATTTAAGAAAAGTCTTTCTTTCGATGTGAACTTGAGCGCTTCTTCAGCTCTTTCGATCATGTCTTCGTGCTTTTCAATAACATCTGTTCTCGGGTTTATGACACCAAGTCCCAAAATAATTTCTTCTCTTATCTTTTTCGATTCGAAAAGACTCGAAAGCTCTCCCGCTCTTTTCGTTGAAAATTCAAGCATCAAAGCATCGGTGTCGATGTTTTCAAAAAGTTTTATTAAAGGTGTATACGGCCCCGAAAGAAGAATCGATTCGTCCTTCGACCAGTTTCCACGACAGACGTGGAGCGCTCTCATCGATTTTGTTCTGTCGATTTTTGCCATACATGATTTTATAAGATGCGTAGCAAATTCGAGTTCCTGGGTTGGGTCTTTCTTTTCAGACAGCGCTGCACACATAAATGTGCGCGGTTTTCCTTCGGTGAAAACAACTTCCGTCAAAACCGGTTCGTCGAATTGGATTATGTCCACCCCGATTTCTTGAAGTTCTTTGATTTCTTCCGCATAAATTTTTATGACGTCTTCGCCGAGTTCCTCTTTCGACTTGTATCCGTTTTTCGAAAGCTGAGGAAGCCACATTGAACGCGTCACAAGATATGGTCCCGGAAGAGTGATTTTCACTTTGCCGTTCGTTCTTTTTTTGAGTCTTTTTAATTCATCGCAAACAATATTTGTCCTTCTTGAAATCTTTCCTTCGCAAATCGCATTCTTTATGCTTATTGCAGGAACGTCCAAGATCGACAAAATTTCTTCGAATGCCTTTTTGTCTTCGACATAGTCTAGCATTTCAGCCATGGACATCATTCTGACGCCGGCGAGTTTGGTTGCGATAAATGAAACATAGTTGTCGCGCGAGAGTTCGCCCGATGAAATATATGTGATATTGTGTTTTTCTTGAAGTTTTACAACTTCATCTTCTTCGCCGTCGATGATATTTAAAAACTCCGCCTCACTTATAGAGCCCTTGGATCTTTTCCTAAGGGCTCTTAAAATCTCATCTTTTCTTGGCATACTTCCAATAAGTGAGGTTGAAAACGATTTAGTCACGATATTTCCCGAAAAAGTCTAAATACTTTTCCGCATTTGTTATTTGTTCGAAACCTGTTGTGCGACCCGGGACCCATTCTTTGAGTCCTTCCATGTCCATAATTTTCTTATGTTCAGGATCGTTGTAGTCCATTGTGAAAAGAATTTTTGACCAAGCTTCAAAATCTTCGCTTGGGAATCCGATTCTTGCTGAGAAAATACAGTGGTCGAAGTGTGGTGTTTCGCCCAAAACTTCCAATTGATTTTTGTCAATCGTTCCGTCGTTTGTCCATGCGTTGTAGTTTAAGTCGATTGTGAATGCGCAGTCAACGTCTCCGTTTTCGAGTGCTTTAACAGCGTCGAGTTCGCCTCCGACGTGGTCGCCGTTTAGACCGACTCCCTTGTCAAATCTGACTTCTTCATAATCCTTTCCATATTCAAGACCCTTTGTCTTTAAATAGTAGATTGGAATGAGTCTTGCTTGAGGACTGTCAAAAGCGCCGAAACCGATTTTCTTGCCTTTTAAATCTTCAAAAGATTTGATGTCTCCGCCCTTTCTTACAAGACAAATTGTCTTTCTGTCTTGGTCGGTATCTCTCATCGGACCATTTTCGCTTTCGCCTTTTGTTCTTATTTGAGTTTGAAGCCATGCGAGTGGACTGTTCCATGCGATGTCGATGTCGCCGTTTACAACTGCATCAACTTGCAAATCGTAATCTTTGAAATAAACACCTTCTACGTCCATTCCGCGTTCGATAAAGAACTTGTGAATCATATCCCAAATAATTGTAACTTTCGGATCGTATATAACTGCACCAACTCTAATTTTATCTGTCATATTATCACCTATGGAATCGGTTGGTCTGTAATGAGTTTGCCGAGCCAGATGGTCAAAACGTCTACTGACGGTGCCATGATTTGGCTTGCGTATGCGTCTCTCATAAGTCTTTCGAGCGGACCTGATTTGTTGTATGCTTTTCCGCCGCCAACTCTCATTGCGTCGATTGAAGTTTCGATTGCCGCTTCACTTGCTGCGATTCTTGCTGCAATGATGTCAACAACTGCGTCTGCATCGCCTCTTACAGCTTTTTCAGCTGCGTGAGCTGTGAGTGCTGCTGCTGCATTTACACGGTTGTAAATTTTTGCGAGGTGAATTTGAACTGTTTCGATGTTTGCAAGGCTCGATCCGTCAGGATACTTTCTTGCAGTTGCGTGTTCGTTTGCAGCTCTTGAAATTGCGCGTCCAAGTCCTGAGTAAACACTTGCAAGACCGAGAATAAAGAACGGTGCAACGATTGAGAATACTTGGTCGAGTCCGCTTCCCCATTCGCCGATTTTGTATAATTGATCGAGATGAACATCGTTTAATTCCATTGGGCATGAAGCATTTCCTCTCATTCCCATACCGTGCCAATTTTCCATTTCGAATTTCAAGCCTTCGCTTCCGAGTGGAACTACCCAGTTGTCGATTTCGCCTTCCTTCTTTGAAGGAGCCAAAACTAAATAGTAGCTTGCATATTCTGCAGATGTAACCATTGACTTTTTACCGCTGATAACAGCTTCGCCGTCAAGGTGTTTTATATTAAGTTCAGGTTTGTAGAAGTGTGTTCCCGTTCCAAGTTCACTGTATGCGAGTGCACAGAATTTTCTTTCATTTATAACTTCGCCTACAATTTTTTTCTTGAGTTCTTCGGAACCTCTTCCCAAAATACACATAAGTGCAACATTGTGCATCATGTAGCAAAGACCTACTGTTGCACAGCTTTCAGCTAATCCTTGGCAAACTTGTGAGTGGTCTTTAATTGTTCCGCCGTCTCCTCCCATTTCCTTTGGGATCATCAACTTAAAAAATCCTTCTTCTCCTAGTTTGTCAAATATTTCCTTAGGAAATTTTGCTTCTTCATCAATTTTTGTTGCAATAGGATCCACATATTTTTTAGCGAATTCTCTTGCTCTTTCATATGAATTCATAATAAACCTCCTTTAAATAGCTTATACATCAAGTATATCACAACATTTTTTCAATATCCAATAGAAAATACTGATTGATTTTTTTAATTTAATTTACAAATTCTATATTACTTATTTAAATTTTGATTTTTTAATATATTATTAATTATATAGCTTTTATTTATTAAATAAATTAATAATATCTATAAACATCAAAACTCTTAATATGAATTTATAGTTTTAATATAAAAACTATAAAAATATTTTTTAAATATTTTTTTATGCAAACATTTTGTTATATTCAAAATTTTTTAATATAACAATTTTACATATATATATTTATAAACATATCAACTGTCAAATCAATTAAAATTAAATTTGAATAAAAAATAATTCTATAAAAACTGAATTGAGATTAATAAATACTTTTAAAAAATTATTCAATACTGAAACTCTCCACCTTTGAGTTTCGCTCCTATTGAATGAACGGCGTTTTGTTGTTATAATATAATAAGAATGTTAAAGGAGGTTTTTAGATGAAACTGTTAATTATAGGCGCGGGTCCAGGCGGATACGAAACCGCAATACGTGCAGCACAATTGGGTCACGATGTTACACTTGTTGAAAAAGGCGAACTTGGCGGAACATGCTTGAACATTGGATGCATTCCGACTAAAACGCTCGTGAAAATTGCAAGTTTATATAAAGATATTAAAAGAAGTGAAGAATTCGGCATCGAAGTCGAAGGCTACAAATTAAACGAAGAAACCATATACGAAAGAAAGAAAAAAGTTGTAAAGTCGCTTCAAGACGGCATCGACTTTCTTTTCAAAGGCTATCCGAATCTCACATACATCCAAGGCTTTGCATCTTTTAAAGACAATAAAACCGTTGTTGTGAAGAAAAATGACGGCGGCGAAGAAGAACTCACATTCGACAAATGCATTGTTGCAACCGGCTCAAAGGATATGAATCCGCTTCCGGGAAAAGAACTGCCGAATGTTTTGAGCTCAACGGACCTTTTAAACCTTAAAGAAATACCGAAATCCATGATCGTCATCGGAACCGGTGTTATCGGACTTGAATTTGCTTCAATCTACAGCATCTTCGGAACCGAAGTAACCGTTATCGGAAACAACGTTTTCAAAGTTTCCGACGGCGAAGTTCAAAAGAGACTAAAAAGCGTTTTGAAATCCGACACACTCAAATTTGAAGTAAAACAACGTGCACAAAAAATCGAACAAGATGGCGACCTCTTGAAAGTCACGACAAAAATGACCGGAAAAGATAAAGAAAAAGAATACACCGCCGAATATGTACTCGTTGCACTCGGAAGATCTTGCAACACAGACGGTCTAAACACCGAAGCAGCAGGACTTAAAACCGAAAAAGGCGGACTCATTGTCGACGAAAATCTTATGACAAATGTCGAAAACATCTACGCAATCGGCGACGTCATCTACGGCAACACACAACTCGCCCACCTTGCATCAGCTCAAGGCATCTGGCTCGTTGAAAAATTCTCCGACGTAAAAACGAAAATTCGTCTGGACCTCGTTCCGTCAGTTCTTTACACAACTCCTGAAGTTGCAATGATCGGTAAAACCGAAGAAGAACTCACGGAAGAAGGAGTGGAATTTATCAAGTCAAAATTCCTCTACCAATCGAACGGAAAAGCGCTTTCCGCATCGGAAACTGAAGGATTCGTAAAAATTATCGCAACCCCGGACAAAAAGAAAATCTTGGGATGCCACATCCTTGGCGCCGAAGCGGACTTTATGATTCACTTCGCAAACATCGCAATGACAAACGACCTCTCTGCCCAAGACTTGACCGACATGATCTATGCCCACCCGACAGTGAGCGAAGTCTTTAAAGACGCCGTTGAAATGCTTGAAGATAAATCGATTAACACACCGAACACAAATAAATAAGAGAGTTAGAGAAAGGCGTTTATTGCGCCTTTTTTGTTTGCGCGCTAATTTGCGATAAACGGTTGATTTCGTGTTTTCGTCGCTGCGACGTACTTGCCAGTACGCCTCACTCCAAAAACACTTCATCTTAACCGTTTCTCATCAAATTATCATCGCAAACTGATTATATATCTGCGGTCTATTTGCGAATTATTATGTATGAAAATTTAAATGACGCCGTAGCGGGACGGACTGTGAAGTCCTTCCTGTGCCCAACCGCGTGAAAAAGAAATCTTCGATTTCGTATTTGAACGCGGGAAGGGTGCCGCCCATTTTTGTGTACATGTAATATGTATTTACATCAACAACGGTGTACTTATAAAATATAGAACCAAAACCCCCAATTTCATATTCAACCCCATCTATCATTATGTATTTTCTAAATTTCTCCCACAAATTTTCCATCTTGGCGGCAGGACATCGTTGTTCCTTACGTCACAACGTATGCCAGCCGTTACGTTCTGCGCACAAAAAATTATAAAGTCTCAAGACTTTATCGCGAAAATCACCGCAAATAAGAAAAAGACGCCCTACATAATCAGGCGTCTTTCATAATTTCCTTTTTTAAATCCATCCCTTCATCAAATGAGAAGAACTTCTCTCCGTCGCCCACCATAAAAGTCGGTACGCCGACATTGTTTGCAGCTTTCGTCATATCAAAATACGGATCGACGTCTCTGTATTTTAAAAACAGCTTCAAATTTTTCATCGATTCGGTGATGTCGACAATATTCACGTCAACCCCCGAATTTTTTACATACTCAATTGCCGGAGGGCAGTCCGGACATTTACTTGAAACAAAAAGTGTTAAATCTTTCATAATTACCTCCAAAACATATATACCCAAATGAATGCGGTTATATATTTTAAATCTAATTTTTATTATATCCGAAAAATTTAACCATAAATTCCACGCCTGCACCGAAAAGTGCAGTTCCGAGTCCGGTGTAGAAAAATGCAATATATGAGTCGGGAATGAGCGAATATTTTCTGATTAAAATTCCAAATGTCATCATAAACGCCATAATTAAAAATGATTTCACATCGAAAAAATTCCAGAAATACTTCTCCTCTTCTTTGTATGCCCTTATTCTTGTGTTGTGCTTATCGACAAGCTTTCCAAATACCATAAACCAGAATATGAGCATGACCGCAATCGACAAAAATACATTCAAAATCGAGAAATTATCCATATATGCTTCGATGCCGATTTTAAGTACATTGAATCCCGCAAACATCCAAACGATGCCCGCAATGAATAAAAGCGTTCTCTTCTTAACCATAATCCACCTCCAGATGTTATTTATATCTATATACCCAAATAAAATTGTTTTCGAACATTGTTCATATCGTTTTAAAAAAATACGGTGTTTCCACCGTACTTTCTATTTTTGTATTATTTCGTTGACCGGAACAATCGTGTTCATATCTTCCACACTATCCCAAACAAAAATTTTCAATTTATATTTACCAGTGTCAGGAATCTTAATTCCGTTTGTCATAGTAGCTTTTTGACCCGGTTTTAACTTCTTTTCGGAAACTGCGGTATTAACAATATTATCATTCAAATCATATAGCGCAACTATGAAAGAGACAGATTGCTCAAATGTCGTCGTATTTTTTAGTTCATAGCTTGCATTGTAGATTTCTCCGTTTCTGAAAGTATAATCCGAAGTGTTGTTGGAAACAATAAGCCCCGTCTCCGTCTTCGACGCTTCTATCTCTATTTCAACATAGTTCACGTCAATTACAAGTCCTTTTTTGTTGAGAGCCTTTACGACTAATTTATGTTTTCCATCTTTTGACTTTATTTCAAGTTCCCTTTCAGTTTCGCACCCTTCATAAATCACATCGTCAAGATTGTCAATCGAAACTTGATATCTATCTACATCAGGGTTATCCAATTTATATTTGAGATTTAAACTATCTCCGCTTTTTATTTTATTTTTATCAGAGCTTATTTCTATTTTTGAATTTTGTTTAATTATAACGTATGCTCTCGTTTCACCAATGTTATTTGCATAATCGGTTGCTCCGACTCTTAGAGAATAAAACGGATAATTACCTTTTAAAGGCAATTCTTTTTTATAAACTCCATTTTCTTCTTCAAGTTTAAAAAGCAATTCTTCGTTTTCTTTGTACGGAGTTCCATTTATAATAAACATAAATTTATTTATGCCGCTTGGCGGATTGCCCATATCCATTGCATTTGTTTCTAAAACAAAACTATCTGTATCTTCCTCAATAAAATAAACTTTCGATTTTAAAACCGGAGCAGATTTATCGACAATCAATGGATATGAAAGCTTCTGTGGTTTTGCTCCCTCAAAATCCGGAGTTGCATATATGTTTATTGTATATTTTCCCTCCTCAACCTTTTTTTGAATTCCAAGATTCTTATCATAGATGCCGCCTTTCCATAGCCAATCAAAATTGACTATTGCTTTAACAACATCTCTATAACCGACAACTTTCCTCACGCCGTGTTTATCTTCCAAAGTTTTTATAACTTCGCCGTTTTCATTTTCAACTGTAATTTTAAAATCTTTAGCAACACGAAGAAGACTGAACTTTGGAATGACGTTATTATATGCGCCTTCATCGTCAGGATTTATTGCAAAGTGATTTGGATCTATTTCGTCGCCTCCGAGAGGTTTAAGTTTTGTGTAAACAGGATTAATGACAGCTGTGTCAAGTCTCGTTTCATTATAAATTGAATTTTCTTTATCAGCACTGTCAAACATTGGAAGGTCTGCCCATTTTCCATTAAACCCGAGAACAGGTAGCGTTACTTTAACATCCCCTTTGCTAAATTCAATAAAACCGTCTACATATTCATTCTTTCCCACATTTGGAGTTATAGTAAATTGATTTTTTGAAACCCCATTTTTAGCTTCAATTTTTGTCTTATCTACCGTGAAAGTATCACCCAAAACTTTTATGTCAAGTGATAAATCATTTCCATACTTATTCTCGAATTCCAGTTCAATAGTTTTCGGTCCCTCAATCTCCTTCAATTCAATCTTTGCTTTATTGTTATTCCTTACAAAAAGTTTATTTGAAAGAGCAGCTTTAGGATTTACCATTCCTGCACCTTGAAGTCTAACGCTATAAGGTTTTCCGCTCTTTTGATACTTTGGATTTGCCGTGTTCATAAGAGCTGTCTTAACATAATTCGGAATATTTTTCTCAATACCGTCAGCTTTAAATTTTTCAAAAACAAGTGCACTGACACCCGAAATCATTGGAGCAGCCATAGATGTTCCGGACATATTTCCATATTTGCTTCCTTCCATCGTTGAGTAAACATTTCCCCCAACAGCTATAAGATCCGGTTTTAATCCCAAATTCGGAGTCGGACCCCAGGACGAAAATTCCGAAACGGTATCTTTCTTTGTACTGTCAATAATAATTCTTTCATTTTTGAAATTAACCGTTACATTCGAAATATTATTTTTCAAATATTCTCCATCCGTATTCGAAATGAAAAGTGTTGGAATATTTACTTTTTCGTCCGTTGAAATATAAGGTAAAAGCTCATCGTCACCGTCTTTGTTGTAAATGATTACCCCAAGCGCATTTTTTGCTTGAATATTTAACTTTTTGTCCTTAAATTCTATATTCGCCCCACGTTTAACAAGTCCTATTTTTCCAGTCAAATCTAGATTTTGAACTTCTTCTTTTGAGCCAAGACCGCAGTCCACAATTTCGTAATCCTCTTTCAAAACTTCCGGATCGTGGTCGGACCCGACATAACCTATTCGTTTTACTTCATTTCCGATTTTTGCTATAAATGAATTTACAGCCATTTTAGAGTTTTCAAGAGAGCCTACTTGAATAGCTTCTTCTGCAATACCGGGTGCACTAATTGTACCGTCATCAATTGATTTTTTAGTTTTATTCGGAAATGTGGAATAAGCATCATTTCCTGCTGCCGCAACAACAATTGTTCCATTATTTGTCGCATTTGCAACAGCTTTTTGTTGTACATCCGACGGATCTTGGAGCCCTGCAACAATTCCAAAACTCATATTTATAACGTCAGCGCCGAGTTTAACAGCATCGTCGATTGCCTTTACAATTTTATCTTCGGAAGCACCTGGTACTTTTGGATTGTTTGAGAAAATTTTCATATTGAGAATTTGTGCATTCGGTGCAATACCGGTCACTCCACCGTCTTTTGTATTCGCTCCGATAATACCCGCAACATGTGTTCCGTGTGAGAAGTCCGCACGTTCTTTTAAAGTATCTCTTACAACATTGCTGCTGTCATCGGCATAATTGTATGCAAAAGGAATTTTAGAACTGAAATATTTTCCATAAGTTATTTTATTTTTACTTTTTAAATCATTTACGATTTTTTCATTAAGTTTTACATTGTCGGAATCGATATTCATATCTTTATGAGTATGATCGACACCGCTGTCAAGAACGGCAACAACCATTCCTGCGCCATCTATACCATAATCTTCTTTTATCGAAGCTATTTCCAAAATATTTCTCACGTTGTTCACGCGTTTTTCATAAACTTGCGCTTCACTAATGCTTGAAATTAAAGGAAGGAATGAAATCTTTTTAGCCGTAGTTCTGTCGGTTGTAATACTGAAACCATTCGTTGTATAAAGATATTTTTCTCCAATCGTTACATTTTTAAAACTCTTTATAGATTCAATTGCTTTATTTTGAATATCAAGTGCGATTCTATTCGCCTTTTCTTCATCATAACCTTGGTCCAAAAGTTCAAGTACGCTTTCACCTTCAACACCGACCATATATATTTTCTGTTCAGTTGAATCAATTTCCTGAATTGATGAATTCTTTTCAAAATCGTCCTTGAGAATATCCTTGAAGATATTTTTTTCATCATTTTCCGCATTTATTGGAACAATGAATGAAAATATCATTAGAAATGAAATTAAAAATGATAAAATTCTTTTATTCTTATCCATTATTATCACCTAAAAATCCTTGCTCTTTATATTATTGATTATTCCGTCAAGTGGACTGTAATCATCAGTTAAATTGTTTTTCAAATAAAGAACTCTCAAATTAACAAGTCCCTTTAAAGGCTCGAAACTTCTAATCTGATTGTCATTTATATAAAGTCTTTCTAGATTCGTAAGACCTTTAAGCGGTTCAATATTTGAAATTTTATTGTGATCAAGTTCCATGCTCTTTATAAAGCTCTTTCCCTCAAGCGCAGATATGTCTGTGATTTGATTTTTTGACAAATACACATTTGTGAGTTTTGTCGAGTCTTTTAATGCACTTATATCGGAAATTCTATTATTTTTCATACTGAAATAATTGAGTTCTTTTTGACCTTTAAGCACGGATATGTCCGAGACTTCATTGTCTCCACCCCAAAACATTTCCAGATTTTTATTATTTCTTACACCACTTATATCCTTTATTTTATTTTCCCTGAAAAGAATGTTTTTGATGCTTGTGTTGTCTTCCAAAAAGTCCAAATTTGTAAATCCGTTTTCTTCAATCAATAAATCTCTTAAACTTACAAGTTTCGACATCATATTTTTGTCCAAAGTATTTATACCTGTATGGTCAAGTACAAGCTCTTCCAAATTTACAAGATTGTCAAAAGCTCCGTTTGGAATTTCTAAAAGCTTGTTTTCAGCAAGGTCAAGCGATTTTAACTGCGTCAAATCCTTCACATACATCAATTGACCGCCTTTTATATTATTTGCATACAACCCTAATTTTTCCAAATTCTTAAGTTGCTCGACACCTTTTAAACTTTTTACACCTTGACCTATTATTTCCAAATTCTTAAGATTAATAACATCGGACAACATAATATCGCCCTTAGGTCTGTCGACAGCTTTTCTTACAGCTTTTGTCACAGCAGGGTCTTCAAAAGTAACCACAGTATCTTTAAAATCAATTTTTGTAATTCTTAGAGTAAGCCTTTCTTCCCCAACTGAACCACCCAAATCATAAACATCTTTTCCCTTCATATCGACCATTTCTTCGTCCCAGTCGACAGAAACAATTTCTCCATTAAACTTTACTTTTTTAGGTGGAATATATTCTTCGACGTCCGTTTCAACATTCGCAAAATTATCCTTGAAATTTATGATGTTAATTTGATACTCGCTGAGCGGTTTTCCGTTTATTAAAAGATTTTTCTTTCCCATAAGAGGTGTTAAATCCAGTTTAGAAATTAGATATTCACTAATTTCCAAAGACTCAAGAGGCAAATCTTCCAAAGGTGAAATATCTGTTATATCGTTTCCGGAAATGTTTAATCTTTTTAAATTCTTAAAATTTTTAATAGGTGTCAAATCTTCAATATTATTAGTATGCACCATTAACTCTTCAATAGTATCGAGGTATGCTATAGAAGATAAATCGCTAAGTTCGTTTGCATACAAATTTAACGATTTAAGTTTGGATAAGCCTGTAATGCCCTTGAAGTCCGGTTTAAAACCTGCCATAGAAGCATCAATATCAGTTATGTTTTTAAAATATTTAAAATCACTTACATCTGAGTTTGGAAGTGAAGCCCATTGGATGGATGCACTATCCAAAGATAATACTTCCGACAAACTTGAAACATATAAATATTCTAAAAGCGCTTCATTTACAAACTCCGGTTCATCATCAGATTCTACAATTTGAACTTTTGCGTTTACCGTTCCATATCCTTCAACTTTTCCGGAAATCAATTGCACCGTTTTTAAATCTTTTGAGAAGCTTTCCATATTCCAAACTACTTTTTCAAAAGATTTTTTCCCTGTATTCATCGTTACAAGAAGTTCCGAAGGAAGAACAAGTTCCTCCCCTTTCAACAAAACAATTTGCGGTTCCAAAACCTTTTCAATCTTTTCTCTTTCCTTAACCAAAAGAGTAAGCTTTGCATCGCCGTCATATCCGTTTACTTTCCCTAAAATCTCCTGCTTACCGATTGCGGTAAGATCTTTTCCGCTTATGTTCCACTTAACTTCAGCAGTTCCAATAACTCCGTTTAAAAGAAAAACCTCAACTTCTTCCGGAAGCTCAACCTTATCTCCTTCGTATACAACAATTTCGATCGGTTTTACATAATCGATTTTTCCGAAGAGATATTCAAACTGCACCGGTAAATTAATTACATTCGAAACGAGTTTTCCTTCTTTGTATGCGGCAATTTCAAGTCTTGCACTCTTCGGTGTGATTTTGTTGAAAACCCTCAAACTCGTTTCAACATTTTCCAAATCTTCATTGAAAATAGAATAATTTATCGGTTTTCCGTCTTTATCAACAACTTGAGTTTTTAAATCCACACCTTTTAAATTGCCGTTAACTTTGAAATCCGTCTTTTTTATATCCGTTAAGGAAATTCTGTCTTTTTCCGACGGATCGACCTCAATTGTTACATTCTCTGCAAAAGAGTTTATGCTTATTGAAATCGTTAATAAAAGTGCGCATAAAACACTTATAAATCTTTTCATTATCTTCCTCCTTCGCTGAATTTTATTTTGCCTTCAAACAACAGTGTATTTCCTTCAGTATCGCCATACACTTTCAAAGTGTATAGTTCATTCATATCCGGTGCTGCGGTCATAAATCCACCCTCTTCAATATCCGCTACCTCGGCATCAAATGGATTATTTCCGTTTGAATCATTTATTGAAAACCCTTTAATTTCATTGGCAGCCGGATTGTCACAACTCAAAAATACATATACTCCACCCCATCCGGTGTCTTCAAACGTAAGTTTAAAATCTTCTATCTTAAATTTGCTCGGTTCAGGTTCAGGGTCTTCTGTAGTTTTGTTCCATGGATAATCTTGTCCTTCCGCAATAACCTCCACTTCAAACTCAGCTTGCGGAACTGTGTCACTCGAATTTAGATAGATTGCAATTTTCTTCTTTGTGCCTACAATTGACTTGTGGCTTGCATAAGCATCTTTATATTCCGTCGAATTTACTTTTACTGCGCTAGACAAGTTTATATTTTTTACTTTGGCATATAAATCCAAATCCTGATTTTTTTCGGATACCACTTTGATTTTTGCAACCGAAAATCCCCATTTTGTTCCTCCATCTTTAGAAACAACGACAAAATCTTCCGCTTTAAAATCTCTTATAGGAGCAACTACAACATTTAATGACTGCGTTGCTTCCTGTCCGTCAATTGCTGTAAGTTTGCAAACAATTGCAGTTTTTCCGATACCGACTGCTTTAGCTTTTATTGTTAATGCACTTCCGTCAAAATTTCTGTCGTATTCTTCAATCTTTACAACTTCCGGATTGTCGGAGGTGATTTTAATACTACTTATCTCTTTCGGATCAATTCCCTCAACTTTTAGAGTGAGCGCTTCATCAGGCATAATATTTTCCGACTGTTTAACCGTAACAGTTCCCATTTTGCTGAAATCCAATTTAATATTTCTATTATTTGTTATTTTAAGTTTTGCTTGAACTTCAAGTCCGTTACCAAGAGTTCCGACTATATCGTATTCGCCCGGCGTGCTTTTATCAACCTTCGACGTATCCCATGTAACACTTGATGAGCCGCTTGTGCCGTCGTTGAATAATACGTTCAAAGTATCCGGAAGATTTATTGGCTCATTTGCAGGACTCTTGAAAACTAAATCTCCTTCAATAGCAACGGCTTCTTTTACAAAACCTCTTCCTGCGATAAAATCCACACTCTTTGTATACCATTCGCCGTCGATTTTTATTTCGGCGACAATTTTTGTCTTTACATCACCGGTTACTTTGATATAAAAAGCTCTCTTATCTACCGGAAAATTGTCTAAAGGACGAGTACTCAAAACTGCACCGCTGTTTTCAGATTTTATATTAACCTCTTCCAATTTGCTGTCCGGATTTTTTAGCTTAATAACCAACGAGTAATCCCCCTTTGTTGGAGCATAAGCCGTTCCATTAACTTTTCCAACGCCAAGCATTGCATCTTTTTGGAATACATAATAATTCGGTTTCTTTAGAATTGCAAAATGTGCATCAAAAGGTGCCCCTTCCCTTATTGTAACCTTAATTTTTATAGGAAGTTTTTCGGAATCTTCATTGGCTTCTTCCGCATAAATAAATCCATTTACTAAATGGTCACCAACATCATCGCTCGTGAAATCATATTTATCCCAATGTGCAGTTCTATCTTCAATAGACCCGTCGCTCATCTTGACCTTTATAAATTTAGGAAGTTCTATCTTTTCACCCTTTGTAATGACTATATTATTATTTGAAAGTATTGACTCTATTTTGGCACGTTTTTTATTAACGTGGACCTTAATTTTTAAAATTTCAGAGTATCCGGCAACTTTACCTTCAATTTCATAAATACCCGGTTCATTAAAACTTTCCGGAAGATTCCATTTAATTTTAACAAATCTTGTACTTTCATCGTCATAATTTGCCTTTGTGTAATCCGGAATTACTACATCTTCACCCTCGGTAATAACTACATCATCAATCGGATACACCGAGACTATCTTGTCAAAATCTTCCCCAACAACAATCGTTTTTGTTTCAATTTTAGACTTTTCTTCTCCTGACTTTACTGAGAGTAAATATTTACCAGGCTCAAGAAAATCCGGCACGACAAAGTCAATTAAATTTCTCGCCCTGGACATCCTGTCAATCGTATAACTGTTCACATAAACCAAATGATCGTCCGAAACTCTATTAAGTCTCAAATTTATATCCCGTGCAGCAGGATCTAACGTAATTGCATCGAAAATAATTTTGGAGTTTCTTTTTACATGTACTTCCTCATCTTCATTTTCAAATTCAATTTTTATATCGTTTTCTTTCTCTACATTTTTCTTCTTTAAAACAACCTTCAAACTTACATTTGAACCAGGCATTTCAAATGAATATAAATCATTGACGCTTGAAATATTTATTCCATTAACCAAAACTTTGTCAATTTCAAGATTCGGATTTTTTAGATCTATACTGAAAGAAATAATCGTTCCTTCTTCATACATTCCATCCTTTGATTGCGGTATGACACTGACCGTGAAATCTTCGCTATCTTCTATAGAAAGTTTATATTTTTCCTTTTTCGGCTCCGTCGGAACTGTCGGTTCTGTTGGAACAGAAGGATCAGTAGGAACAACGGGAGTATCGTCAATCGGTTTGTGAGGTCTGTGAGGTCTAAACGGAACAACAGGCTTCTTGGTTTCCTTTTCCTCTTTCGATTTTCCATTATCCGTTGAACTATTATCTCTAAGAGAATCAATCAAATGATTGCCATCAATAATATTTTTATTGAAATGATAAAAAAGTTTTGCCGCTTCAGCTCTTGTAATTAAAATTTCAGGTCTTAAAGTGTTGTCTTCATAACCACCGACAACATCAAGTGCTATAAGCTTTGAAAATTCATTTGGATTTTTAACCTTGTTTGAATCTGTGAACTTTGAAATTACATCATTTTTAACATCAAAAGAAACAACCTTTCCCATCCACTTAAAAGCTGTATCACGTGTAATAAATTCGTTCGGTTTGAACTCTCCCACATTTTCAAGAATTTTAAATCCTACAAGATTTCTTAACGCCGCATAAAACCAGTCCTTAGGTTTTACATCGGTATAATTCACATCAACAATAGCTACAGGAGTTGCTTCTATTGCTCTTGAGAGCATAACCGCAAACTCCGCATTTGTGATATTTCTTGAAGGCTTAAATGTGCCGTCTTCATATCCTTTTATAATATTTTTTTCAGAGCACCAGGAAATATATTCCTCCGCCCAATTTCCTTTTACATCTCCAAATTCAATAGCAAAAATAGACGGTGCTGAGAAAAGCATCATAAGAATTGCTAAAAGAAATGAAAAATGTCTCAACGTCTTTTTGTTCATAAACCCTCCTTGAAAAATATATATTACATAATATATTAACACAGATTAAAATATAAGGTCAACAATTAAATTACAAAGTATATTAAAATACATTTTTTTAATAAAAAAGAAAGGTACGCCTTTAAAATAATAATCTATTTTATATAATTTGTTTTTAACAATTTATAATACACGTCGTAAACTCAATTTTTTACATAAAAATATCTATGGATGGTTTTACCCCCCATAGATAATATAGCTCCAAATATCGAACCAAAAACCCATTCAATTTTCACCCCAAAAACCCAACGTTAATTGCGAGGAATTTTCGATGAGTCTGTGTAACGCCGGGCACTGTGTGTCCCGGCGCCATATATCAATTCCGTGCAATTTACTACCCCACCAACAACGCTGTGTGTATAAAATTTCGAACCAAAAATACCACCGGCAAATATTCCCACACCGAAACGTTTTCCAATTTTATACATTCGCAATCGCATTGTACCGCCATATTTGACTTTCGTTGTTATAACAACATACAACCATAGGTGTGATTATAAAATATCTCTCCAAAAATATCATCAACAAATATTTTTCACACCGAAAAAATCATTAATTGTATGGCTTTGCAATCGCATCCGTAGCGTGACGGCATACGTTGTGACGTAAGGAACAACGATGTCCTCACGCCATATATCACGCCTGTACAATTTACAACCCCACCAACAACGCTGTGTGTATATAATATCGAAACCAAAAAACCCCATACCATTTATAAACATATCTTCGCAATATGTTTTTATCAAAACACATTCCACCAATTTTCCTTTTTGGCGGCGATACACCTTTTTATCTCATCTCGCAACGAAATTAAAATTTCTGCTCGATGGATAAAAAAACTGGTCGCCGCTACGGACGGCGTTTATGTATTCAAACATTATTATAACCTCGCAATTGCGACTGCAACTGCGGGCACCGTGTGTCCCACCGCCGATTTTTGTGTTTCGTTGTTATGACAACATACAACCACCGGTGTGTACGTATTTAAACATAAATTATTCTGTATATATAATTGTAAATATCTATGTACGCGTTGTAGCGCCAGGCACTGTGTGTCCTGGCGCCCATTTTTGTGTACGTGAAATATGTATTATTACCAACAACGGTGTGCCGATACAACATCTCCCCAAAACCCAAATTCAATTTGCACACCCACCCCCACAGTTTTTTGCCCGGAATTTTAGATGAGAAACGCTTAGATGAAATATTTTAGGAGTGAGACGTACTGATAGGTACGTCGCAGCGACTAAAATATGAATCAAGCGTTTATCGCGAAAATAACCACAAAAAAAATCCTAAAATCAGGTTTCTGAGGATATCTATTATCGTAAGGGGGAACCCCCCCATACAAATTCAACAAGAAAGGAGGTGGCTATATGATTAAACTTACCGTTGAACAAACAGAAATGGTTAATGGAAAGGAAAAGAAGAGATCTCGCACTTTTCAAAACATTTCAGACGATGCAACAAACGAAAATCTCTTAAAAGCGGGGAAAGCTGTTGCAACACTCATGAAGGGTGACAATTCGGACGTTATCAAAGTTGAAGCAACAAGTCTTGTGGAAGCTTAGTGGTCGAAGATGAACACTCTTAGGACAAATTTTACCGGAAAGGAGGTGATTAAATGAAGAGACTTCAAATGTATTTCAAAAACGAAGACAACGACAGAAAGTCTTTAAGTATCGCAAATATGAAAGACGATCTTACAGCTGAAAATGTGACTGCCGCATCGAATGAAATTATTCAAGCAGGCGTATTCACAGTCAAAGAAAAGCCTTTCAAAACGCTCGCAAAAGCAGAAATAATTGAAACTACAAAGACAGTACTTGTCGAAGCACAAAACTAAATCTAAAACTCGCCGTGTCATCTGACCTTCGTGACACGGCGAGTTTTATTTTTATTTTTTTAGAAAAACTATTGCGTAATCTAAATTCATATGATATAATTATATTTGAAATACAAAGACAATGCCGGAAATCCTTTGCCATCGATGTATTTTAAAAATAATGATTAACTAAAAGGGAAAGGTAGAAAAAGATGGAAAATATTAACCAAGTTTTTATTATTAATCAATTTATGCCGCTAATAATCTCAACAATAAAGGCGTACGCCAACTATCCGCATCTGTATGAGGATTTGATTGAGGACGGCAAAGAGGAAATTATTCGAGCATTAAAGGAATTTGATGAAGAAGACGGGGCGAAGCTCCCGTGGTATTTAAAAGTGCGCCTGAGAACGCTTTTTCGAAACAAACAAAAGTACGAAAGGCGGCGCATGCACGCCGACGTCGACCTCGAGCCGTGCGGATATGACCCTTATGCGGAACACGAAAGCAAGATTATGGTAGAAGAGCTTATGAAAAAGCTCGACAACGACGAGAGAGAAATCATCGAACTCTTTTATTTCTCCGAAAAAACCGCGAAAGAAATCTCGAAAATGAAATCCATTTCCGAAACTCGAGTGTTTTATCTAAAATCCCGAGCGATTGAAAAAATGCGAAATGGAATGCAGTAGTTTGATTGTGGGGAAATTGAATAAGAAAATCGATTGAAAGACAGAGAAAATGGGGGCATGCGCCCCCATTTTTTTGTGTTTTGGGATTAATCAAAAGTAATGAATTTTCAATATAAGTTTTAATATTGTATTATGGAAAGTAACTTAGAATCATGATACCTGGCTTATTAGTTTATAATGTTAATGACAATTATTTTTAATCTTAACATTACATACTCAAAATAATTCTATATATCATTTCGGTCTTTCATAAGAAAGTTAAAAATTATATTTTTAATTCTTAAGCCAAGTTTGGATATAGAGATAATATATACCGCCGATACAATAATAATTCTGAATATTCCAATAAAATATGAGTCTTTTATATCCAGAAATGCTATTAAATCTTTGTATACACATAATTCTCTTATACGTTCTGTCAAGAAAACTACAATATGGGTAATTATTAATAATACATTTCCTTTAATTAATTTATACTCTAATTTATCTATAATAGCATCATAATCTTTTCCATCTTTTATACTGACCAAGTAGTCATTAATTTGGTCTGAAAATATATTTTTAAGAAAGGTTCTTCCGTAAACGGTTGTGATTAGAGTTGTTGTTATAGTTACTATTTCTAAATTATTTTTGTTAAGTATACTAAATATAATAAGTGTAATAAAAAGAAATAAAAACCATTTTCCATCATTTGAATATATTGTAATATACAAAATATCAATTAGATATTTTGCTATAATAAATTTCTCTAATGCTATTACATATAATTCACTATTATTAAATTCATTAATAATTATAAAATTAAAAATATTAAAAAATAGTAGTAAATTAGTAATTATATTTATAAAATAATTAATTTCCGGTTCCTCTGATTTTAATTTCATTTTTATATCGAGGTATTCTTTTATGAAAAATAATGAAACACAAGTACCAAAAGTCAAATTAATAATTAATTTTCTTGATGAACAAGTTGAATTCATAATAAAGTATATCTGTACTGCCATACATAATACTATAGAAATCAATACACCTATATAAATCTTTTTTCTATCTTTTATCATTCACTCTCCTCCTTATATGTACAAGAAAAGACCCCGAGATGAGGTCTTTATCTTAAAATACTCTTTTTCAACTACCGGAAAACCATTTCAAGCTTCCCTAATAGTTTATAAATACAATTTTATTCCGTAAATGTGCCGAATTTAATCGTACGTACTACTGTATAAGTCTCGTAATTTTCATTTACATACGTGTATTCAAACGTTGCTTCTTGTCCCACTAAATCTTGTAATGATAAAGTATTAACATCCTTTCCTTCCGGCATAAAGATATAGGAGAATGGAGCTAAAAGATTTTTCATATTTCCCAATGTAACATGTACTATTTCGTTCAATTGCTCTCTGTCCACTATTACACTTTTTCCGGTCCCTGTTTGTGTTATTTTTACTTTTTGTAAATCATTTTGTACTACGCCATTTTTGCCAACGTGTCCGCCGGTCAAGAAGTTTACAATCGCTGTTTTAAAGCCCGTTCCAGCTGTTTGTTTTGCCAAGAGATCAGTATACCTAGTATTTATATTAATAGTATACAAGTTTTCATTTCCATCATATTCCGTCTTGAATACCGGAACTTTTACAGATGCATCCGGGTTGTTCGGGTCATTGTCCCATATCCCTTGTTGATTAACAGAATTTACTGTATTTTTCATTAAATCATTGTAGAAATTATTAATTGATTTGACTTCACTAGTTGACATGTCCTTGTATTGCAAAAATACAAATTTATAAATGTCCGTTGTATTTACGTCGTCTTTAGCAAGGTTAACTGTAATCTCAACAGTTTTCTCCAATTTTGCCAAAGCTGTCAAAATTTCTTTAACTTTATCCGATACTTGGGATTTATTTGAATAATTCAATCCGCTTACATTTACATCAGCTATTGCGGCAAAATCTTGAATTAAATATTCTAACATTTGATTTTCGGTTAAACTTGAATTCAACTCTCTGTTTTTTGGATCAATTGTATATCCAGTTAAGAAATTTTCTTTAACAAGTTTTTGTAATTCATTTATTACATTGTATTCTGTAATATTAAAGGCTTCCATTTTTGCAGGAACTATAGTGATAACTTTTTCATTATATTCTAGTCCTAAACTTTCTTTATTTTTATCTTTAACGATTGATGTTGAAAGTTTAGACGCTGTTTCAAATTGCTCCTTTAAATACTCTCTAATTGGTTGATTTTTATCTCTCCATTTAGCAACCATGACCATATCTTTCGATGGTCTAAATGGCGTTTTTATTTCTCTCCCATCTTCTGTTTGCCAACCTATAAATTCATATCCGGCTCTGTCTAAAATTATCTTCTTCCCTCCATTCGATGGATATTCCCACAAGCTTCCTTCTTCAATTTTATCCTGCACACCACCGTAAAGGTCAAAATCTATAACTCCATTTACCCATACTCCTTTATAAGTAAGAGTAAAGTAGTGTTTAACAATTAAAATTTCCGTTTGAGTTTTTATATTAGGATTTTGATTCAATGAGACAATAATAAATTTTTCATTATGTTCTTCACCCAATATATCTCTATCTTCAATCGAAGTCTTAATATACTTGCTATATTCAGTTTCTGCGCCACGAGCAAATTCAACATCCTTGGTTAAACCATTTTCATCAGTTAAAGTAATAACCATACCATCTAAATCTAATGCCATACCTTCGTCGTATACCAACTTATTAGGTTGATCTTTTACTTTAATGCCTACAATTTTGTCAGGGTTAAATACAATTATTTCAATCGTATTTTTAGTTGTTGCTGTTTTTGAATTCTTCGTTACACTTATAGCTTTGCCTTTATCTGCTAAACTTAATGTTGCTTCATTTGCAGGATTTGTTGTTATTCCATTGTCTGCAAAGTCTTTTAGTTCTACTTCTTTTGTCTTGCCATTGCTGTCTGTTAGTTTTACTTTTAAACCCGTTAGGTCAAGTTTGTCCTTTTCTTTGTATTTTAGGTTTGCAGGTTCGTCTATTATTTCTAGACTTTCAAACAGATCGTCATTGTATGGTAGTTCTGTTACTGTAAGTGGATTTGTTTCTGCAGTTTTAGTTTCTTTTGTTACTTTTACAGCTTTTCCATTATTTGACGTTGTTAGTTCAGCTCCATTTGCTGGTTCTGTTGTTATTTTGTTTGCTTTAAAGTCTTTTTGTTCTACTTCTTTAGTCTTACCGTTACTGTCTGTTAGTTTTACTTTTAAACCCGTTAGGTCAAGTTTGTCCTTTTCTTTGTATTTTAGGTTTGCAGGTTCGTCTATTATTTCTATGCTTACAAACAAATCGTCGTTATATTGTAGTTCTGTTACTGTAAGTGGATTTGTTTCTACAGTTTTAGTACCTTTTGTTACACTTATAGCTTTGCCGTTGTCTGTTAGGTTTAGTATTGCTCCGTCTGTAGGTTCTGTTGTTAATCCATTTGCTTCGAAGTCTTGTAGTTCTACTTCTTTGGTTTTGCCGTTACTGTCTGTAAGTTTTACTTTTAAACCTGTTAGGTCGAGTTTGTCTTTTTCTGTGTAGCTTAGGTTTTCTGGTTCATCAATTATTTCTAGGCTTTCGAATTTTTTGTCGTCATATTCGAGCTCTGTTACTTCAAGTTTATTTGTAGTTTCTACTGTTTTTGAAGCCTTCTTTACACTTATAGCTTTGCCGCTATCTGTTGTCTTTAGTTCATCTCCGTTTCCAGGCTCTGTTGTTATGTTGTAATTAGCAAAGTCTTTTTGGTCTACTTCTTTTGTCTTGCCATTGCTGTCTGTTAGTCTTACTTTTAAACCTGTTAGGTCAAGCTTTTCTTTTTCTGTGTAGCTTAATTTTGTTGGTTCATTAACAATTTCAAGTTTATCGAATTTTGTGTCGTCATATTCGAGTTCTGTTACTTCAAGTTTCTTTGTAGTTTCTACTGTTTTTGAAGACTTTGTTACAGTTATAGCTTTACCGTTGTCTGTTGTTTTTAATGCAGCTCCGTTTGCAGGATCTGTTGTTATTTTGTTTGCTTCGAAGTCTTTTAGTTCTACTTCTTTAGTCTTGCCGTTACTATCTGTTAGTTTTACTTTTAAGCCTGTTAGATCGAGTTTTTCTTTTTCTGTGTAGCTTAGGTTTGCAGGTTCGTTAATTATTTCTAGGCTTGCAAATTTTGTGTCATCATATGTTAGTTCGGTTATTTCTAGTTTGCCTGTTGTTGTTTTGGTTACTTCACCTTTTGTTACAGTTATAGCTTTGCCGTTGTCTGTTAGGCTTAGTGTTGCTTCATTTTCAGGTTCTGTTGTTATTCCATTTGCACCAAAGTCTTGTAGATTTACTTCTTTGGTCTTGCCATTAGTGTCTGTTAGTTTTACTTTTAAGCCTGTTAGATCGAGATTTTCTTTTTCTGTGTAGCTTAGGTTTTCAGGTTCAGTAATTATTTCTAGGCTTGCAAACAAATCGTCGTCATATGGTAGTTCTGTCACTGTAAATGTATTTGTTTCTACCGTTTCAGTTCCTTTTGTTACTTTTACAGCTTGACCATTATTTGACGTTGTTAGTTCATCTCCATTTACAGGTTCAGTTGTTATTCCGTTGTCTGCAAATTCTTTTAGTTCTACTTCTTTGGTCTTGCCGTTAGTATCTGTTAGTTTTACTTTTAAACCTGTTAGATCGAGATTTTCTTTTTCTGTGTAGCTTAGTTTTGCTGGTTCACTAATTATTTCTATGCTTACAAATAAATCGTCATTATATTCTATTTCTTTTACTTCTATTTGATTTGTTTTTGCTTCTATTCCTGATTTTGAAACTTTAATTTGTATTCCGTTATCTTCTAAGCCCAAAATAGTTTCATTTTCAGGTTCTACATATATTCCATATTCTAAAAAGTCATTATAATCTACTTCAACAGAGTTGTCGTTTATATCTGTTAAAACAACAACCAATCCTGAAAGATCAAGTTGTTCCCCTTCAACATAGTTCATCTTTGAAGGTTCAGATTTTATTTCAATATTTTTTATATTTTCTTTATCAAATTCAATCGGTTCTACTGTTTCTTCAACAAATTTCGCCGTAACAACAACATTTGAAGAAGGCATAGCAAACCATTGGTTAACAACATGAACATTGTTCCCAAATGCATCTGTTACTTCGATAGAATCAAGCTTATATCCCGGATTCGGCATAATTCTTAGATTTACGATTTCTCCTTCTTCCGCTGAATATTTATCAGCTGAAACAATTCCGTTTGCACTTGAATCGATGCTGATTGAATATGTTTTCACTTCAGGCACCGGCGGCTCAAAAGGATCGATCGGGAATTCAGGATAATATGGATATTCCGTATATCTGTCATATCTATCGTGTCTCGAACCCGTATGTTTATCCGGAGCTACTGATTTTTCTTCCTTTTTATCTTCGGTTTTCTTTTCCGGTTCTTTTTCTTCAGTTTTCTCAATAGGTCTTTCTACTTCATCTTCTTCAAAAGCGTTGTAGAACATTGTAAAAACATTGCCTCTTGTTACTTTTGCGTTCATATCGACAATGTTTGGAACGTCTGTGTCCGCTCCGATAATTCCAAGTTCAATTGCCCATTTCACCCATGATTCAAACCATTCAGCATTTTTATACATTCCTTCCGTAAGATCGGCTTTGACACAACAAACAAGCATCTTCAATGCTTCAGCATTTGTGATGTGTTCTTCAGGTCTAAATGTACCGTCAGGATAGCCGTTAATGATTTGTGTATTATTAACACCTTTCAAATTTTTGACAATTGAAATAATACCGTTTGCCCAGTGCGACTCATCCACGTCTTTAAACGGCTTAAATTTTCCTTTTATTGCTTCTGCTTCTTGTTCCTTATCAAAAGCATTAACGAGAACTTTTGCAAATTCACTTCTTTTGATATATTGGTCCAATCTCAGAGATCCATCTTCATATCCGTTTATGAATCCCAATTCCTTTAAATTTTCAATCTTAAATGTGCTTCCTTCAACATTTTCAAATTGTACTGCTGCGAAAGCATTTGTAATTGTCAGCATAATCATTGCGAATGCCAACAAAATCGAACATAACTTTTTAGACATTTTATCCTCCTAAAATAATAAATTGTAGTTACCTATATTATATCAAATCCTTTGACTTTAATCAACAAAAAATAGCTGTTTCACACTTATTTTTTGGATATATTAATAAATAAAATTATCATTATTAATCCGGTGTTATGTATTACGGATTTAATACTGTTTTCTACTCTATAGAATTATATGTAAAAAGAGAACCCTTTCGGGTCCTCTTTAATGATTATCTGTTATTATTTTGCTACTGCAAATGTAATAACAACAGGTTCAGATACACCTTCAACAATCAATTTAGCTGTGATTGTTTTTCCGTCAAGTGTTTCAACCTTAGCATCTGTATCAGTTACTAGTAAAACAACTTGATCAAGAATGTGTTTTTTGATTCCTTCCATTGGAGTGTTAATTGTTTTGTATCCAGCTCCAATGTTATATTGTTTAACATTGTGTGCTTTTGCAAATGCAACACCGTCAGCAATTAAATTAGTTCCTTTAACATTTTCAAGTTCACTAATTTTCTTTGTTGATGCAAAATTGTCATCAAAATTGAGTGTTGCTGTTGCAGATTCAAGATCAAAACTGATTTCACCAACTGTATTTCCATCACCGTCTTTTACTTCTTTATGATCTTCTGCGAATTTAGGAGCAAATCCTAAGATAGCTTCTTCTTCAACAGCTTTTTTGAAAGCTTTTTCAAGAGCAAGTGATTCTTCTCTCTTTGCTTGTGCTGCAGTTTCAAGAGCTTTGTCTCCCATGATTTTTCCATCATACAATTTGTTTGCATCGATGATCAATTGAGCAACTTCAGCTTCTGTTTTACCGTCAGCAGCAGCTTTAACTGCAGCGTTAACAGCGTTTTCATATTGTTTTAATAAGTTCTTTTGAAGAACTGTTAATTCAACAGGTGCTACATATGGAGCATTTCCGTATACAATAACGTCTGCATCGTTTAATGTTGCATAAACAACAGCATATTTCTTGTTTACATCACCAAATACTTTAGTGTATCTTGTTGTGTAGTAATCTCTTCCGTTAATTGTTACGATACCATTTTGTCCGATATAACCTACTGATGTTACAGCTCCTGCATTTGATCTTACAACAGGGTTGATAGCTGGATCTGTTACAAATACAGCTGTCTTCTTTTCTGCGCCTTTAACTTCACAGAAACGTACAACTTGACCAATCTTTGCGTTTCTTAAGAATGCTTTGTCAGCATTTGTATCAACGATATAGTCAACAAATTCTCCACGATTTACTTCGAGAGTTACAGAATTTGCATAGTTGTCTACTTTTGCAATTCTTGCATATTCTGGAGCTGTTAAGTCAGCCTTAGGTCCTACATAGTTTGTGAATACAACAACTTTAGCAAGATCTTCTCTGTCACCATATAAGTTGTATCTGTTGATGTTTAGACCGTTTTCAACAAATGTTCTAAATTGTTTTTCATTGATTACATATGCACGAAGTGTATCATTCTTTTCGTTGTATTTTGCAACGTCTGCCATTGTAGCAGGAATAATTGATGCATCTGAGAATGTGTAAGGTTTTTGATCTCCTTGAACGCCATTTACAACAAATACTTTTGTATCGTCGTCATATCTGTAAGTCTTATCGCCAACTGTTAGATATCTGTAATAAGTTCTTTCAAATGAAGCCGGTTTCATACCATCATAGTATTCATCTCTGTTTACTAATCCAGCGAGTAATTCTGCTTTACCGTCTTCTCCGCCAACTGTGTAAAGAATATCGAATTCATTGAATTCAGCTTCTCTTTGTACACCTGTGTCATTCCATTTGAAGTAATTCCATGCATGTCTAGCAATGTCTGTATCTCTTACAACGTCGAGGTTGTAATCTTTTTCAGCATTTGCAGCTGCGAATACAGGATAGTTTGAGTTCCATTTCTTTACCATACCGATTGTGTCTTTGAATGACTTGTCAGATGTGATAAGTTGGATATTTCCAGCGATGTCAAGTAATGCTTTAACATCTCCACCAACCATAGCGTTGATGTTCCCTCTGTGTTGAGTTGTTCTGTAGTGGTTGTCATCGTAAGCGTATACTGAACGTAGATATTCATCTGCTCCGCCTGCAACTGAGCTTAACCAATAATCATTTTCACCGATTACTGCCCATTCACCGTCAGCGTCAACAAATGTCTTTTCAAGTTTTCCTTCAACTTTTGCGTCTTGACGTACAAGTGTAACGCCTTCCAACATGTGAATTACGTCATCTTTCTTGATGTCTTCAGCTTTGATGTTGTAGAATTCTTTTTCTTCTGTGAATCCGATAACTCTTCTTGCCGGAGTCATTCTGTCAACAGAACCGTTTCTCATGTCATTGTAGTAGTAAACGTCTTTTCCGTCTCTCTTTACATCAGCAACAGGAGCGATGTCTCTTACTGCAAATGTATCAATGAACATTACCATTCCGTCTTTAACAGTTGCTCTAACAAAGTTAGGGTTGATTCTGTTAGCTGCTACTTCTCTAGCAAATTCTTTGTAGTTGTAGTTAGCTGAACGATTTCCTGTAGTTACATATGTTCTGTACATTCTGTCGTCGTTGTCATATCTTCTGTTTTCTCTGTTGTAGTATCTTTCGTCGATACGTACATCGTAGTTTGACCAGTTAACACCGAGTTGTTTTTCTGTAGCTTTTGTTAAATCTCCGAAGAGGTATTTGTAGTTGTCTTTATCAACAACAACTTTAACCAATTCTCCGTCAGCGTTTACTGTAGCGTTGATAACTTTACCGAGAAGATATTCGCTATCT
This sequence comes from Ezakiella sp., assembly GCF_034180565.1. Lineage (NCBI taxonomy): Bacteria > Bacillati > Bacillota > Tissierellia > Ezakiella > Ezakiella sp. The sequence goes on from NZ_JAXFOB010000035.1 coordinate 38,748, forward strand.
CCGATAACTTCGTCTTCGCCCTTAGCATTCTTTCTTACGAGATTGAATACTTTTTGTTCGCCGATTTTAGCAATTCCTCTTTCGTCAACATTGTTTGCTTGTTGGATAACTGAAAGAACTTCAGCTTTAACTTCTGTTGCGCCGAGGTTTGATGTTCTGTTGTTTTCAAGAACGATCATTTTGTATTGGCTGAATTTGCCGAAATCTCTTTGGCTGATTGTATTGTAAAGCATTTGGAACATGTTTTGTCTTGTTGCAGCTTGTTTGTATTCTTCAATAGCTGGAAGATCTTTCATGAGTCCAAGTTCGAATGCTTTTGCAATGTAGTCAACAGGATAGCTGAATCCCATTGTGTCAACGCCAAGGTATCTTACGAGTACTGTAGCGATTTCAGCATATGTGATGTTTCCTTCAGGTTGGAATGTTCCGTTAGGATATCCTTTAACCCAATCTTTACCTGCTGCAAAGCTGATGTAACCTTTTGCCCAATGAGCTTCTGTTACGTCTGTGAACTTTGAGCCTAGTGTTTTCATAGCTTTAGCTACTTCGTCTTTGCCGTCTAGTCTAGCTAGAAGTGCTGTGAATTCTGCTCTTGTTAAGTTTTTGTCGAGCATTAAATTGCCTTTTTTGTCACCTTCTACATAGCCGTTGTCTGTAAGGAATTTTACAAATTCCGGTGTTGTTTCAGCTTCTTCAGGTGCTGCTACTTCTTCTGCTTCTTCAACAGCTTTTTCAGTTTCTTCAACTTTTTTGTCTGTTTCAGCAGGAGCTTCTTCAGCAGCAAATGCCGGAATAAAGCTGAACACCATGACAAGAGCTAATAATAGTGATAATAGTTTCTTGTTCATAAGTCTTATGACCTCCTAAATTTTTTGATCACTGCCTATTGTCGATGCAATGGCATATGTGACTAGTATTATTATAACAACATTGAATGGAGATTTGCAACCTTTTAGGGACATTTGTAATACAAGTGTAATATTGAATGCCCTTTCGGCGAAATCTCATCCGTCGTTATCGTTTTGTAGATTTTTTATCTACTGTAGCTATAGTATACCCGATGAATGTTACAGGGGTGTTACGGGAGTATTATTTATCCATTACATTTGACAGCGTTTGCATTTGCGGGCTATTTTGCGATAAACGACTGATTTCGTGTTTCAGTCGTTGCGGCATATTTACCAATATGCCTCACTCCTAAAATATTTCACACGGAATTATTCTTGCTAAAATGGCAACTAACTTGCTTTTCAGAAGTTCCCAACCTGCGACGTATTTACCAATACGCCTCGGTTGGTCGCTTCTTCCAAAGCGGCGTTATTCATCCATTTTAGCGAAGAATGTGGTGTGACAAAATAGCTCGGGAACAATGCGTCTCCAAGGTGTTTTTTTATAGAAGTGTGTGTGTGCGCTGTTATAACGGCGGGTTTTAGGAGATGTTGTAATTTTGTAGAACTTATACAATAATGATTTATAATGTATAAATCTATGTACGCCGAACGTAGCGGGATGGCATACGTTGTGACGAAAGGAACAACGATGTCCTCCCGCCAAAAAGTCTCATCGAAAATTCCTCGCAAACGTGGGGGGTGGTTGAAAATAAGAAAATTTGCGGAGGGTTTTGCGAGAAATTGGGAATGAGGTTAGGGGTGGGGTTTCGATATTATGTAAACACATCGGTGGTTGTATGTTGTCATAACAACGAAAGCGAATATAGGCGTAAAAATTATTTTTGGTTTTGGGCGAGATATTTTATAAACACAGCGTTGTTGGTGGGGTTGTATATTATACAGTCGTGATATATGGCGGCGGGACACACAGTGCCCGCCGTTACAAACGCGATTGCGAGGTTATAAAATTGTATAGATGCATACACGCCGCCCGTAACGGCGACCAGTTTTTTTGCGGGTGAGGTAGAAATCTTTGATTTCGTAACCGAACGCGCAAAAAGGTGTATCGCCGCCAAGAAGGAGAAATATATGGTAAGATTTGGAAAACACACATTGATGGATGAAGTTATAAATGATATAAAGTTTTGGTTCGATATTGTATACACACAGCGTTGTTGGTGGGGTTGTAAATCACACAGTCGTGATATATGGCGCGAGGATTCACAGAACCGTCGCGCTACGGATGCGTGTGCAAGATCATGCAATTAAATTAGGTTATCAGCGTGAAAAATATTTATTGATGACATTTTAGAGATATATTTTATGAACACATAGTTGGTTGTATGTTGTTATAACAACGAAAGTAAAATATGGCGGTACAATGCGTACACGCCGACAAGAGGGGGAATGTTGGGATAAGGTTTTGGATATCATTTTGAGTTTCATTTTGAGTTTCATTTTGAGTTTCATTTTGAGTTTCATTTTGGGTATCATTTTGAGCGACATTTTTTGTATTATAGTTTAGGTTTTGGTTTCGATATTGTTTTGGCGCAACGTTGTTGTTAATAATACATATTCAAAAAACACAAAAATGGGCGGCGGGATGTTATAGCCCTAACCCGTGCCTTTTGATTTGAAGAATCAAAAGCACGATGGTAGGACTTATACAAAGACGTCCGACGACATTTCGACGAACAGGAGAAATGAGTCGTTGACGTCGATTGTGCATGCGCCGTTACGTTCTGGGAAACGTACAAAGCGAAGATATGTTTATAAATTGTATGGGGTTTTTTGGTTACATATTATATAAACACAACGTTGTTGGTAACAATACATATTATATGTACACAGAGTTGGGCGGGAGGACATCGTTGTTCCTTTCGTCACAACGTATGCCGTCCCGCTACGGATGCGTATACAGACACAAACAATAACAAAAAAAAGAACCGGTAATATGACATGCACCCACAAACCCGGACAAAATAACCGCGTTTACTACACGGCTTGTAACCTGTACTCAACAGGTGACAGGCCGTGTAATTTTGTCTTTATTCTCTTGTTATTATACCAGTCAATATATTCTCTAATAGCACT
>NZ_JAXFOB010000023.1:0-8770 GCF_034180565.1 Ezakiella sp.
GGTACCATGATTAACGTTCCAGTAACAGCTCATTATGTAGATGCCGAAGGAAAAGAAATTGGAACAAAAAAAGCTAACGTTCAATTCCTAGGCTCAGGTACACAAGGAACCCACGAGTATACAGAAGAAATTCCTTTTGACACCACAATAGAATATGATCCAGATTTCTATACAAACTATCCAGATGCTGAAAACAACTATAAGGTTGTAACTGAAGGAGAAGTTGGATCAAAGACAACAAAACTGACTATTAAAGATTCAAAAGTTGTTAAGGAAGAAGAGTTAAAGAAAACCGATCCTAAAAATGCAGTAATCAAGGTTGGAGACAAAAACTATACTGGAGTTGTAACTCACACAGAAAAAGTAGAAGTTCCTTATACAGTTGAATACAGATACAATCCTGAATTAAAAGAAGGAGAAATGAAAACTGTTAGAGAAGGTATAAATGGATCATATAATCTAAATTACTCACAAAAGATTAAAAATGGACAAGCTGATGGAGATGCAGATACTTCAAAAACAGATGAAGTTGCACCAGTAAGCAAAATTATTGAAATTGGATCTAAACCAGCTTCCGACACTATAACTATTACAAAGGGCATTGAATATGAACTTGATTATTCAAGAAAAGATGGAGAACCTGTGGTAGTAGAGGAAGGTAATGATGGAGTTATTACCATTAAAACAACAAGAAATCCAGATACAGGAGAAATTACAATAACTCAAGAAGTTACTACAGAAGTTAAGAATAAGAAAATCAAGATTCCAGCAGGAACAGAAGGAAAACATGAATACACAGAAAAGATTCCATTTAAATATGAAATCGAATATGATGAAAATCTAAAATCTGGCGAATATGTCGTTGACGTTCCTGGATCTGAAGGCAGCAAGACAACAACATGGAATATTGTAAATTCTAAAGTCGATGGAGAGCCAGATGTAAAAGTAAAAGATCCTGTAAACGCAAAAATCAGAGTTGGAAAGAAAGACTTCACTGGCGAAGTAAAACACACTGAAAAGATTGAAACTCCATTTGAAGTTGAATACAGATATTCTGATGAGCTTGAAGCTGGCCAAACTAAAGTTGAACAAGAAGGTAAGAACGGTTCCTATGATCTAGAATACTCTCAAAATATCAAGAATGGCCAAGCGGACGGAAAAGCTACAACAGAAAAGAAAAATGAAGTAGAAGCACAAAAGAAAATTGTGGTTATTGGAACTAAACCAATTGTAGATAAAGTGGAAAAAGGATTTAACACAGAATATATCTATGACGACACTCTTGAAGCTGGTAAGATTGAAGAAAAAACACCAGGCAAAAATGGTCAGACAACTATAACACATTATTACGACAAAGATAAGAAAGAAATAGTTACAGAAGAAAAAACAGAAAATCCAACAAATAGAGTTGTAAGAGTTGGTATAAAACCAATTGAAGAAGGAACTGAACTTCCATTTGAAACAGAATATGTTTACGATGAAAATATGGAAGCTGGTAAAACTGAAGTAACTCAAGAAGGTAAAAAAGGAAAGGCTAAGATAACAACTTTCTTCAATAAAGAAACTGGCAAGCTTGAAACCAAGATTGAAAGAGAAGAACCAACCAAGAAAATTGTTAAATATGGTTCCAAGACCGAAGGCGAAGTTAAGATTAAGGATGATATTGCCTACGAAGTTGAAATCATCGAAGATCCTGAAATGGAAGCTGGAAAGACAGAAGTTGTTCAAGATGGTAAGAATGGAACGAAAGAAACCACGATTACCATTGAAAATAGCAAGGAAATTAATAGAGAAACAAATGTAATCGAAGAACCGATAAAGAAAATTATTAAGGTCGGAACGAAGAATGTTTGTGATATTCCGGAACAACCTGACAAGCCTGAAGAACCTGACACACCGGATAAGCCTGAAGGACCTGACGAACCGGACAAGCCAAATGAGCCGGGCAAAGAAGAACCTGGCACACCGGATAAGCCTGAAGAGCCTAGCACACCTGATAAACCAACTGTTCCGGATGAACCGAGTGTTCCCGGTGAACCAAGTGTTCCTGAAACACCGAACGAACCGAACGGTGGAGGAACAACTGTGACGGAAGAAAAACCGAGCGAAAAGGAAGAAGCTCCTGAGGAAGAATCTGAAAAGTCTGAAGAAAAGGTTGAAGAAAAGGCTGAAGATTCTGATGTTGAGTCAAAAGAAGATAAAGTTGATGAAACAGAAGAAGTGGTCGAGGACAATATTAAAACTTCCGTAGGCAATAATGATTCAGACGGTGCGGATGAAAACAAACGCTTGCCGAAGACCGGAGACGGTGTAAACAGGTCGCTTTATGCATATATGATGGGGCTTATGGGCTCGGCTATGATGGCGATTGGCGTTAAGAAAAAGAACAAAGAATCTTTAGATGAAGAATAGAATTTTTACAATTTTAGGTGCGCTTTTAATAATTTGTTCAGCTTTTTGGATTTTCAGTATCAAGCAAAATGAGAATAAAAAACGTGCGGATGCTTTGGAAGCGGAGAAGCAGTTTGTGCAGTCGATTTCGATTGATGAAGAGAAGAATGAGTCTCAGGAAGACGTTACTCTCATTTCGAATGATATTGAAGAAGATGATATAGAAAGAGATGACATTCAAAGCGATCAAGCAATCGCTGTTTTAAGAATCGACAAGTTGAATTTGTTGGCTCAAGTTTTTGACAATACGAAAAGCGGCAGTCTGTATGACGGAGTCGGCGTTATTGAATCGACCGACCTTCCGTCGTCAAAGCCGGGCACGACATGTGCGATAGCCGGTCACCGCGGAGGAGTCAATGAGGAGCTTTCGTTTCTTAATATCGACAAGCTTGAATTCGGAGACGAAATCAAGATAACCACAAAGGACGAGGTTTTGGTCTATAAGGTTACCGGTTCCGAGATTATTGAGCCAGACGATTGGAGCAAATTCACAAGAGAGGAAGATAAGTCGAAACTTGTTCTTATGACTTGTCATCCGTATCCGACGGACAAAGAGAGGCTGTTGGTATATTCTGAACTTCAAACAAATGAAGATTAATAACTCAAGCAACTATATTATTTGTATAGTTGCTTTTTATTTTGTGAATAGCCATGTGTATTTTGATTGATAAAGAGTTCGTTTAATGTTATAATTATTGTAAAGAAATTAGATTTTGTGTGGAGGTATTATGTCTAGATATTTGATAGGGAATGGAAGCGATCAATGGCAGTTTTCAGCCGCATTTAATGCATGCAAAGATGGAGATGTGTTAGAATTTGTTGAAGGATTGAATCTTCACCTTGGAGAAAATGCTTGTTTTATAGATAAGAGTATAACTATTGAGGGGAAAATAAATCAGCAGAATCAATTCACCAGTTCAATTACCGGTTTTATTAAAGTTGTGAACGGCGCGAATGTAACTATGTCAAATATTGTGCTGTTCGGAGAGAAAAATATTAATAATATTTTTGCTGTCAAGAACTCTTCAAGCGCAACTTTATCAAATGTTATGATTGAGCAAAAAGAAAATGTCAGAGATGGAGAAAATGTCCCTGTTTATCCGGAGATTTATGTAGGAGAGAGTTCGAAGCTTGTTATGGAGCGCACTTTTATCCCGGAAAAAGACAGGATGTTTTCAAGAATTTATATTGTAGGTTCCACTGTGGAAATAATAAATTCAACTTTAAACACTTCAATTCAATGTGAATTATCTGACCTAAATATAACCAACAGCACGGTAAAAAAATATCACAAAAATCCAATTTGGTTGATTAAGTCTGTTGCTAAAATTGAGAAATCATATATAGAAGGAGGGTCAAATGAAAATGACTATCCTTGCGTTTTACTTAATCGAGCTAATATGGAATTCAGCAGCTCGACAGCCGTTCAAAGAAATTACGGCTCCTGTGTAGCTCTAATCAATAATTCTTATTTCGGCTCGGATCATTCTACAATATCATCCTTAAGTACTAATTTTAGCACAGCCGATTTGTTCTATACAACAGTAAATGAAGGGGTGAGCGGATATTCAAATTCGAAGATTATTTCAATTGAATCGCTTGATATAAAGGGAGAAAATCCGGAAAAGGTTGATGTATTTTTGGACACGACTTCAACTTTCAAGGCAAAGAATCTTAATGTGAACAGAGTCGTCGATCCGAATTTTAGAATAATAAATAATTCCATGTTTTATGCTGACTCAATTTCATATCAAAATGACTCTAACTCCGATGCTTTAAATCAAATTCTAATTGAATGTAAAGATGGCGGAAGGATCAGGGTTGAGTCTTGGGAACAGGTACAAGACCAACAAGAAAGAGTTGAAAGTAACGACTACGGTGAGCAATCGGAAAACAGTTTCGATGAGGATTTTGAGGTTGAAGTTTCAGATGATCCGCAAGCTGAACTTGATAAACTAATCGGGCTTCACTCCGTGAAAGAAGAAATAAATAAGATGGTAAGGATGGTTGAATTCAACAAGAAGAGAGTTGAGCAAGGTTTCAAACCTGAAGAAAATTCACTTCACTCCGTTTTCTTGGGAAATCCGGGAACGGGAAAGACAACTGTCGCAAGGCTTATCGGAGAGATTTTGTTTAAAAACGGAGCGCTCCACAATAAGGAAAAGTTCATTTTTGTGGAAGCGTGTGAATCGGACCTTATCTCGTCATACGTCGGAAAAACTGCGGAGCAAACATATGAGCTTTTGGAAAAAGCAAAGGGCGGAATTTTATTTATAGACGAAGCATACACTTTAAACAAGGGCGACTCCTCGGTCAACTTCGGACAGGAAGCAATAAACACAATTCTAAAATATATGGAAGACCACAGAAATGAAATTATGATAATTTTTGCCGGTTACACAAAAGAAATGGAGCAGTTCCTTGAAACGAATCCGGGACTAAAGTCAAGAGTTGCAAACAAATTTGTCTTTGAGGACTACACCGGAGATGAGATTGTTCAAATTGGAGAAAATATTTTAAAGGATAAACAATATGTTCTCGAAGATGAGGAATACTATAAAAAGAGTGTAAAAGATGCATATGAGATGTCGATTGACAAGTCAAATGCAAGATGGATAAGAAATTTCAACGAAAAGCTTTTGAAGGTTTTTGCAAAGAGAGTTGTTGAAGAAAATTCTGACGATATGGCAACTATAAAAAATTCGGACATCGACGAAGTGTTTGATATTGGAAAATATCAAAACTATGACGGCAAAGACGAAGATGCATATGAAAAACTCAACAAGCTTATAGGAATAGAGCAAGTTAAGAGCCAAGTATCCGAGTTTATCTCGATTGCAGAGCTCAATAAAAAAAGACGTGACCAAGGTCAAGCAAATCAAAGCTTTTCACTGCATTCGCTGTTTCTTGGAAATCCGGGAACCGGAAAAACAACGGTCGCAAGAATTCTCGGGGACATTTTGTACCAAAAATCAATTATTAAGGACAACAAATTTATAGAGGTCTCAAGAAGCGATCTTGTCGCCGGATATGTCGGACAAACTGCCATAAAAACCAGACAAGTTCTTAAATCCGCATTGGGCGGAGTGCTTTTCATAGACGAAGCATACAGCTTGTGTCAAGGCGGAGCAAATGACTTTGGGAATGAAGCAATTGACGAAATTCTGAAATTTATGGAGGACAACAGGGACAATATTGTTATAATTCTTGCGGGATACAACAGAGAAATGGCTGAGTTCTTAAAGATGAATTCGGGACTTGAGTCGAGAATTCCGAACAAATTCACATTTGAAGATTATTCGATTGATGAAATTGTAAATATCGGACTTTTATATTTGGAAAAGTTCGGATATGTCGTCGACAAGGATTTATACAGAGATGTTGTTGCAGAAAATTATGCGATGTCAAATGACAATTCGAACGGCAGATGGATAAGAAATTTAAATGAAAAGCTCATAAGAATTATGAGCCAAAGAGTTGCACAAACGAATACGGACGATCTTAACACGATTGAAGCCGAAGATTTGATGAAAATGAGGAAGAGATAATGAGTGACGATTATGTAAAGCCGCCTTCAAAAGACAATGACTATGTGAAACCGGCCTCAAACAACGACGATTATGTGAAACCTACTCCGAAAAGAGAAGAGGCTGTAAAACCGCATTTAAATAGCGATGACTATGTGAAGCCGCCAACAGCAACAAAAAATAATGCGCATGACGATTATGTCAAACCTCCTCAAAAAGGAAGTCCAAATCCAAATGTGGGAAAAAACAGCGACAATAAGAGAGCTTGGATAATAAAAGGCGATATAAAACCAAGTGAAAACAAGAAACCGACAAATGGACCGACACCGAAAAACAATGAAAAGAAATCGGAAGACCCGTATGACAATCCGTCGTACTTCGGCACTCCGAAAGTGGGAATTGGATTTTATATAAATTCTTATTTAATAATTTCAATGCTCTACACTTTGTTTATATGGAAAGGTGACTTCGATAAAGGCATAGGTATGATTATTTATTTCTTGATTTCAAATTACACCTATTCATGGTATGCAGATTACAAAAGATACAAAGGGGAGATGCTTTGGCTTTTTAATCCATATGGAACTGTAAAATTTGCAGGAGCGGCAAGTCTCTTTATGGACCATAGAAAGGGCACTGTAAAGAAGGGCATGTTCGGCAACCTTAAAGTTGATAGTTCAAGAAGTATCACAAAAACGTTATTAATTTTTATAGTTGTACTTGTTGTTACTGAAATTTTAAAGTATTTCATAAATTTCTTTGTCGCATTTGCATCTCTGTTTTTTCATAAAAGCACAATCAGAAAATATAATGAAGCAGTAGATCTAAATAACAGATAAAACTGTATAAATACTGTATATTAAAATAAAAGCTTTTCGAAAGGAAAGCTTTTATTTATATTTTTTTCAAAAAAAAGAACAATTTTATGAAAGAAAAATATAAAAATATGATATAATACAGATAAATAATGACTCGGATTTGATACAGCTTTTTTATAATATAAAAAAGTAGAAACTCCGATGCATATTTAAATTATTTATTCAGGAGGAAAGTATATGGATAGAAATAATAAAAATGCAAGATATGGAATGAGGAAGCTCGCTGTAGGATTTGTTTCATGTATGTTGGGACTCTCGATGGTTTTCGCATCAGTTCAAGGCACAGTTGCAAAAGAAGAAGCAAAAGCAGACAAGAAAACAGAAGTTGTTGAAGCTGCTGAAAAAGAATTGACTAAAGAAGAACAAATAAAATTGGCAAAAGAAGAATTAAAAGCCTATCTTGACACTATTGATGAAAGCGTTATTGACAACCCTGCAATAAAGTACGAAGACGAAAAAGTAAAAGATGAAATAAAAGCTGCAATTAAAAGAGCGAAGGAACTTTTGGAAGACAAAGATATTGATGATGCAAAGCTTGAAGAAATTAAAAAAATTCCATTTAAAAAAGTAAATGGCAAAAAACAAGGGCTCTTTAGAGATTTTACAAGAAAAGCACTTGTAGATTTTGAAGTTGCGGGCGAAAGAGATACTGAAAATCCGCATAATAAGAAAAAATATGTAAGTTTAAAAGATAACAAATTTACAATAAAAACAAGCTTAAAAGATTTGAAAAAATCAGGTGAAGATAAAAAAGTTTATTTCAAGATAAACTACGTAACTGATGAGCAATACAATGATATTAAAGTAGATGCAATGTCTTCGTCAACTCCAAAATACAATAAACAAGAGCTTCCTGCAGGAGACTACACATTAAAAGCAGTCGACGGCGGATACGAAGTTGAAATAACAAAACTTCCTGAAAACACAGTTCTTATTAAACCTATTGTAATTATAGAACTTGCAAAAGACACAAAGTTTGAAAATGGGGATATAGTTTTTGTAAAAAAAGCAAATCCGGAAGTTAAAGAAAACAAAGAAGAAAAGAAAGAAAATGTCAAGGAAGAAAATAATGAAGTAAAAGCAACTTTTAAATTCTTCATTGACAAGAGTGAATATGTAAAGACAGTTGACGGTAAAGAAGAAACAGTGCAAATTGATGTTGCACCGTTCATTCAAAATGACAGAACAATGTTACCGTTAAGATATTTAGCTGAAGCTATAGGTGCTGAAGTTAAATACGAAAAAGAAACCAGAACTGCATCATTCACAAAAGATGGAATTGTTGCATCAATTCAAATCGATGGTGACAAAATAAAATTGTCAGATGGTAAGGAAATTACTATGGATTCGAAACCGATTAATAAAAACGGAAGAATCTTTGTAAGCCTTACAAATGTTTCAAAAGTATTTAATTTAACGAATGGCAATATTGACGATGAAATGAAACAAGACATCGAATGGAATAAAAAAGAAAGATCGGTAACTGTTGTTGCTAAATAGCGAGTAAAAGAGTCTCTTTATGAGGCTCTTTTTTTAAATATTATATCAAGATATTATAAAAAATAAAATATTTTAAAAAATGCTAATAAACCCTTGACACTATATTTTATTTATGCTAAGATATAAAAGTTAGGTCAATTGAGGGCTGAAAAAATAAAATTAAAATATTTTTTAAAAAAGTTCTTAAAAAGGCTTGACAAATAAAATATAGTGTGTTATACTATATAGTGCACCTCAAAAGAGGAGCAAGAACCTAAATAATGAAATAATGTAAAAAGTAGACAAGAATCTAACTACAAAGTTAATTCAAAAGTGGAAGCAAAAACCACTATAAAAAAGCAAATAATAAGAGCTTGGCTCAAACTTTTACTTGAGAGTTTGATCCTGGCTCAGGACGAACGCTGGCGGCGTGCT
>NZ_JAXFOB010000032.1:0-33883 GCF_034180565.1 Ezakiella sp.
CTGAAAAAACAGTAGCAGTAGATAAGGGAACAAAAGAAGCTGCCCTTCCAGGCAAACCGGCTAAAGCAAATACAGATACAACACCTGTAAAAGAAGTAACAAAACTAACATGGACATCAGAGCCTACAATTGATGGACAAAGGGGAATAGAAGCTGATACAACATTAACAGCAACAGAAATTGACTTCGACAAAGACAATATCACAGATGTTAAATATATCAAAGACCCTAACAAGATGTCTTATTATGAAGGTGAAAAATTAGACCTTACAGGAATTCAAATTAAGCTTACTGACAAGAATGGTAAAACTGTTACTATCGGAGCAAATGAACTTGCAGCATATGGTGTAGAAGTTACACCTGCAGATAAGACAGTTCTATCAATTGCCGCAAACAATGGTCATAAACTTGATATAAAAGTAAATGGCAAAGACCCTACAGATACAACTAAGCCAAAAACATTTGAATTTAATTCATTCCAACCGCTTACAGTTATGAAATATGTACCTCCAACACCTCCAACAGAAAAAACATTAGAACCAATCATCGATCCTATCTATGATTCAGACGATGTTGTTACAGGAAGAGGTATTCCGGGAGCAACTGTTGAAGTAAGATTCCCTGACGGAACAATTGAAAGAGTTATTGTAGACGGAGACGGAAGATGGGTTGCACCTACTCCTTATCCTCTATATGACGAAGAAATTGTTGAAGCAAGACAAATTGAATTCGGCAAAGAACCATCTGATTGGGTATATGAAAAGGTAAGATATGACGACGAATATTGGAGAGAAAGAGACAGAAAAGACAGAGACGACAAGAAGGAAGATACAAAGAAACCTTCAAAGGTTGAACCTCGTTGGACTCCACCTGCACTCAACGCTCGTGACCACTTCTCATATATCAAGGGATATGGAAACAATATATTCGGACCGAACAGAACAATAACAAGAGCTGAAGTTGCAATGATTTTCGCAAGAATTTCAGTAAATCAATCAACAGGCGGCGCTCCACAATTTAAGGACGTCAAGGCAGGAGATTGGTACAAGACAGCAGTCGATATTATGGCAAGACAAGGCATTGTTAAGGGTTATGAAGACGGCACATTCAGACCGAACCAACCTATCACAAGACGTGAATTTGCAGCAATCGCAGCAAGATATGCAGGAAATCTCGACACATGGAAGACATTCAGAGATGTTCCTCCAACAGACTGGGCATACAAACTCATCAACAGAGTTGCAGGCGCAGGTTGGATTAACGGTTACGAAGATGGCACATTCAGACCGAACAACAATATCACAAGAGCAGAAGTTGTAGCAATCGTAAACAGAATGCTCAACAGAAAAGCTGACGCAAAATATGTTGACAACAATCTAATGAGAACGAAGGGCGCATTTGTAGATAACATGAGAAGTGCATGGTACTACTATGACATCTACGAAGCAGCATTCGGCCACTCATATGAAAGACTCGACAATGGTGTTGATGAAAAATGGAATAGAGTTACCGGACAAGCTTTTGAAATTAGAGAAAGATAGTTTGTTTGGAAACTAGATAAAGATGGGGCGTTTTAGACGCCCTGTCTTTTTATTTGCGGAAATGTTGGGGTATAGATTTGGTAAATGGTGTTTGTTTATATTTTTAGATTTATATTTTTAGATTTGTATTTTTGAATTTATATTTTTAGAATTATATTCTAGATTTCTATTTTAAATTTATATTTTAGATTTATATTTTAAATTTATATTTGAGATTTATATTTTATATATTTATCTTTAGCTGTATGTTGTTATAACAACGAAATTTATTTATTCTATTTTTTTATATATTCATCTATGACTGTATGTTGTTATAACAACGAAATCAAATATTGCTGTGGAGCTTTGGTAAATAAGGGAATTTGAGTAGTGTTCGATATTGTATATACTCAGCGTTGTTGATTGTAATACATATTTCATTGACACAAAAATGGGCGGCGGGATATAACCCGCCGTTACGTTTTGGGAGACGTACAGAGCGAAGATATGTTTATAGATGGCATGAGGTTTAGGGGTTATATATTTTATGTAATCAACGTTGTTTGTGGGTTTGTAAATTACAATTATGTCATATATGGCGTTACCCTTCCCGTGCTCAAAAACGAAATCAGAGATTTCTTTTTCGCTCGGTTGGGCACAGGAAGGACTTATCGTTACTCCTTTCGTCGTAACGCATGCCGTCACGCTACAACGCGTACATGAACGTATATAATTGAAAAATTTATCGGCGTGGGTAATGTTGCATATAGTATTTTTTGGTTCTATATTTTATCAACACAACGTTGTTTGTGGGGTTGTAAATTGTAAAGGCGTGATATATGGCGGCGCAATATAATGCGCCGTTACGTTCTGGGAAACGTACAGAGCGAATATATGTATATAAATGGTATGGGGTTTATAGTTTCTATATTGAACGGATTCACCGTTGTTGGTAACTTTCCAAATTAAATGTACAACATAACTGGCGTTACCCTTCCCGTGCTCAAAAACGAAATCGAAGATTTCTTTTTCGCTCGGTTGGGCACAGGAAGGACTTATCGTTACTCCTTCGTCGTAATGCATGCCGTCACGCTACAACGCGTACATGAACGTATATAATTGAAAAATTTATCGGCGTGGGTAATGTTGCATATAGTATTTTTTGGTTCTATATTTTATCAACACAACGTTGTTGGTGGGGTTGTAAATTGTAAAGGCGTGATATATGGCGGCGCAAACGTTATAGCCCTAACCCGTGCTTTTTGATTTAAAGAATCAAAAACACGATGGTAGGACTTATACAAAGACGTCCGACGACATTTCGACGAACAGGAGAAATGAGTCGCTGACGTCGATTGTGCATGCGCCGTTACGTTCTGGGAAACACACAATGATGGGTGGATTGAAATATTGTAAAGGGTTTGTGGGTTCCAAATTATATTGATATTCTGTTGTTGGTAAGGTTGTATATTTTATGGATGTCATGCATGGCGGCGGGACACAAAGTGCCATCTGTTACGTCGAGTACATAATTATAAGCTTTTAAAAATATAAATAACCACATTTTTCCCATTTCTTACCACACTTTCTTGCAATTTAATCGCTCCATATGTTATAATAAAACAAGGTATTTAGGTTACCGAAATGTTAAGGAGGGATTTGATGAAGTATTTTGATATTCAAGGCACGAAGGTCAGCAGGCTCGGTTACGGGTGCATGAGGTTTCCGGTTATTGACGGCGACAACAGCAAGATTGACGAGGCGAAGGCGGCGGAGCTTTTGAAGAGGGCAATTAATAATGGTGTAAATTACATAGATACTGCGTACAATTATCACGGAAAGATGAGCGAGAGTTTTGTCGGGAAGTTTGTTGAGGAGAATTCTTTGAGGGACGAGGTTCTTTTGACGACGAAGCTTCCGGCGTGGCTTGTCGAGAAGCCGGAGGATTTCGAGAGGCTTATGGAGGAGCAACTTTCGAATTTGAGGACGGATCATATTGATTTTTATCTTTTACATTCGCTTGATATAAAGACGTTCAGAAAGATTGTGGATTTGGGCGTCTTCGATTTTATAAAGAAGGCGAAGGCGAGCGGCAAGGTTCGTCATATGGGTTTCAGTTTTCACGATGAGTTCCCGGCTTTCGAAGAGATGATAAACAGTTTTCCGTGGGATTTCTGTCAGATTCAACTCAATTATTTGGATGTGGATTATCAGGCGGGGCAAAAGGGTTATGAGCTCGCGACGAAGCTCGGGATTCCGGTTGTTATTATGGAGCCGTTAAAGGGCGGACGTCTTTCAAATCCGCCGAAGGAAATAAGAGAGCTTTCGGATGAGTTTAAGCCGCTCACGCCGTCGCAAGTCGCTTTGAAGTATCCTTTAAATCTTCCGAATGTTATGACTGTTTTGTCGGGCATGAACGCGGAGGAGCAAGTTGATGAAAATGTTGAGATGGCGTCGAGTGTCGAGCCGGATTCGGTGACGGAAAAAGAGAAGGAGTTTTTCTCGAAGGCGCGCGAGTTTTTCAAGGCGAAGGAGCAAATCGGATGCACCGCGTGCGAGTATTGTATGCCTTGCACGGTTGAAATTAATATTCCGAAGGTGTTCTCGCTTTGGAACAATGCGTTTATTTTTGACGAAGAGGATAAGTCGAAAAAGGCTTATGCGGATTATTTAAAAGACGGAAAAACCGCAGCGGACGCATGTATCGCTTGCGGAAAGTGCGAAGGACTCTGTCCGCAAAATCTCGAAATTATCGAGGGTCTACAAAAGGCGCACGATTTTTTAACTGAAGAGTAAATTTTTGAAGAAGTGTTCGATGAATGCTTCTTTTTTATATGTATTATTGAAATTTACAATAACAATATGATATAATTTTATAAAGGGGGGCGTGTTAAACGTCTTGATGGACTTATGCGAAAAATTTTAAAAAGAAGTTATTCATATTTAAGAGAACACAGATGGAAGGTTGTTTACGGCGTGATTCTCTCGCTTTTAAACACGGCTTTCGGGATTTTGTCTAGTTATTCTCTTAAGATTTTAATCGACGATGTTTTGATGAAGAACAATGCGGAGTGGTTGTGGCCGCTCGAGTTTGTTTTTATGGGCGTTGTGTTTTTCGGTGCGATTTTTATGATTTTGAGTGCGAAGGTTTTTAATACCGTTGCGGCAAAGTGTATGCTTAAAATCAAGGAGAAAACTTTCAAGCATTATATCAAGATGAATTACGAGGACGCGACGACAATCGACAAGTCCGAGGTCACAAATGTGCTTACATACAGCATTGACTCGCTCGGAGATGTTTTAAGCTCGGGGATTCCGATGATGATTTCGTCGATAATTTCGATTGTGCTCATCGTCGGCGTGATGATTTATATCGATTACAGGCTCACGATTATTTCGATGTTTGTTTATCCGCTTCTGATTTTTGTGAACAATATGTTGCAAAAGATTATAAGCAAGGAGCAGGACGTCTATTACGACAGAAGGCAGGAGGTTTTAAAGTCGATTGATGACACGGTCAAGTGTCGCGATGAGGTTTGGTCATACAATCTTCTCGAGTCGGTGTCCGATGAATTTATGAAAAAGGCGAAAGCGCTCGAAAAGTCGAGAGTTCGGCTCATGGTCATCGGCGAGTTTCGCTCACAGGCAAGTTGGGTTCTTATCATGGTGCCGTACCAAGCAATTCTTTACGGCATCGGCGGTATGTGGATGATAAAGACGGGAAATCCGACGCTCGGAACGCTCATGGTGTTTTCAAATTTCACAAATTATCTCATAAATCCGATTATGCGTCTTGTGAACATTTCGACCGACATCAGCCAAGCGGGTGTGAGTTTTGAAAAACTCGATGCATTCACCGACAGAAAAGAGCAAAAGAGCGATTTCGATTATGCGAACGACAGTCTTGCGAGTGCTCGAAATCTCACATTCAAATACAAAAACACCGACAGGAATATTTTGTCGGATTTAAATTTTGACGTTGGTTTGGGAAAGACGACGGTGCTTTGGGGCGAGAGCGGATCGGGCAAGTCGACGATTCTTAAAATTGTCGGAGGGATGCTCGAAACGGATGAAAAATTAAAAATTCACGACTCTTTTTCGAGCGGTGATTTTATCAGGAGCGAAAATTGGGCATATTTTCCGCAGTCGCCGAACACTTTTGACGGCAAAATCGGAGAGCTTTTTAAGATGATAAATCCGAAAATTTCAGAAGAAAGAATGTGGAGTCTTTTGGAAAAGGTGGGACTGAAAAACTATTTCGACTCGAAAGACGGGCTCGAAACATATGTAAAAAATTCCGAATCGACTTTTTCGGGCGGCGAGCACAGACGACTTTGTCTCGCACTTTTCCTCGGATATGATGCGGAGGTCATGCTTTTTGATGAGCCGACGGCATCGCTCGACAAAAAGAGCGCCGATTTGATTATAGATATAATTGCGGATTTGAGAAAGCACAATAAAACATGTTTGATTTCAACGCACGACGTAGATTTGAAAAATATCGGCGACGAAGTTATCGATGTTACAAAAAGATAGACAGGGAAGCGATGCACGCTTCCTTTTTTATTGCAAACAAAAACGCCTATTCAAATGAATAAGCGTTTGTAAAATCCAATATTAGAATTTGCTGTCGTCGACTGAATTGAGATATTCCTTGATCGGTTCGATGACTTTTTTGATTGTTCCCGGAACAAACGGGTTTTCGAGTTTCGCAACTTCGAGAAGACCTGTGAAAGGTTTTTTGCCGCCCGTTTTACAGAGTCTCAAATAATCGCTCCAAGCATTTTCGTGGTTGTCTCTGTTCTTTTTCCAGAATTGGAATGCACAAACTTGTGCGAGCGTGTAGTCGATGTAGTAGAACGGACTTCCGAAAATGTGTCCTTGTCTTAGCCAGAATCCGCCGTCTTCGAGGACTTTTATTCCGTCGTAGTCTCTGTGCGGAAGATATTTCTTTTCGAGTTCGCGGAATTTTGCTCTTCTTTCCTTCGGTGAAACTTCAGGATTTTCATAGACGAAGTGTTGGAATTCGTCGATTAGTGCGCCGTATGGAAGGAAGAGAACTGCGCCTTGAAGATGTTGGAATTTGAATTTGTCTTCTTCATTTTCGAAGAAAAGATTCATCCACGGCCATGTGAAAAATTCCATACTCATTGAGTGGATTTCAGCGCTTTCCATTCCCGGCCACAAGTATTCGCTCACTTCGAAGTCGCGGCTGTTGTAGACTTGGAATGCGTGTCCCGCTTCGTGTGTAAGGACTTCGACGTCTCCGGTTGTGCCGTTGAAGTTTGCAAAGATGAACGGACATCTCCATTTTGACATATATGTGCAGTATCCGCCGCCCGCTTTGCCCGGTTTTGCATCGAGGTCAAAGAGGTGACGGTCGAGCATGAAGTTGAAAAATTCGTCGGTTTCAGGGCTTAGTTCAGCATACATTTTCTTTGCGCGTTCAACGCACCATTCTCTGTCGCCGTGAGGTTTTGCGTTTCCGTTTTCGAATTGAAGTCCTTCGTCGTAGAATTTCAAATTATCGATGCCAATTCTCTTGGATTGACGTTTTCTGAGTTCGGTTGCGAGAGGAACGACGTCGTCGATGATTTGCTTTCTGTAGCTTGCAACCTCATCTTTGCCGTAGTCGACGCGGCCCATTCTCTTGTATCCGAGGTCGACATAGTTTTCGTAGCCGAGTTTTTTAGCCATTCTATCTCTTACTTTGACCATCTTGTCATAGATTTCGTCAAATTTATCGAGGTTTTCTTCGAAAAATTCCGCAACGAGTTTTGTCGCTTTCTTTCTCGTTTCCCTGTCTTTATCTTGGGTGTGTTTGCCAAGTTGTGTCAAATTGAGCTTTTCGCCATCCCATTCTTTTTGGCAGGATGCGATGAGCTTTTGATATTCTATTGAAAGTTTTGATTCTTCAACCAAATCTTCCATGATTTCAGGTTTGAATGTGAGTAAATCATTTTCGTATTTTTTGATTAAATATGAGCCGAAACGTTCTTCGAGGTCAGCTTTAAATTTGCTGTCCAAAAATGCCTTTTCATATTTTACTGTCGCTTCTTCAATCTTCGGACCTTCTTCCGAAAAGTGGTTCATTTCGTCGTCGTAGAACTTGTCGGTTGTGTCGATTGAGTTTCTTATGGAAACCAATGTGCCGTATGAATCGAGGTCGTCCAAAACTTTTGAAACGTTGAAGTAGGTTTCAATCGCTTCGTCTTTATTTGATGCCTTTTCAAGTTTTTCAGTTTCCTCACCGATAATCTTTACAATTTTGTCAAAGTCCGGTCTTTCGTATTTAAACTCTTCAAATGTTAAGTTTGTTTCTTTAGTCATAAAAATACCTCCTGAAACTATTATAACATAAATCTATTTGTATTTGTACAAAAATAGTGATTTAAATTACTATTTAAATTTCGAGAAATGGATTCCAAAATGTGGTATAATAAAAGGTGGAGGGATTGAAGTGGAAGGAATGCTTTACATAGTTCCGACTCCGGTCGGAAATCTCAAGGATATAACTTACAGGGCGATTGAGGTTTTGAAGTCGAGCGATTATATTTATTGCGAAGACACAAGGACGAGTGCGGTGTTTTTGAATTTTTACGACATAAAAACCGAAAGACGCTCTTTTCACAAGTTCAATGAACGCTCGAAAGTCGACGAGATAATTGAGCTCGTCTATTCGGGGAAGACGATTTCCGTCATAAGCGATGCGGGAACTCCGGGCATCAGCGACCCGTGCGGCATTTTGGTTTCGGAAATCGACGCGAAGTTCGTTCGAACTCTTCCGGGCGCAACGGCGTTTGTGCCGGCGCTTGTGAACTCCGGACTTTCAACCGACGAATTTACATTCATCGGATTCCTTCCACCGAAGAAAAACGAGCGCATGAAAAAGCTGGAAAGCCTCGAGGACATGACTCAAACTCTCATTTTTTATGAATCGCCGCACAGAGCGGAGGAAACGCTTCTCGATATGCAAACGGTTTTTAAAACCAGAAATGCCGCACTCGTAAGGGAGATTTCAAAAATTTACGAGGAGACTTTGCGATTTAATTTTTCTGAAATTCCATTCGACAAAATCACGTTTAAAGGAGAGATGGTGATTTTGGTTGAAGGGGGCGAGGAAAAGGCGGTCGACATTTGGCCGAGAGTTCGGGAGCTCATGGAGAGCGGAATGAGCGCAAAGAGCATTTTGAAACAGATTAAAGAAGAGTACAAAAATGAAGAAATCAAGAGAAATGAAATCTATGATTTTGTTTTAAAAAATTCAAAGGAATAGGTGTTATGGAAATAGAAGAAATTTTTAAATCTTTTAACGACAGGCTGCTGGATAAACACAAGAGGCTGAAAACCGAAGTGACAAAGGAAAAGCTTTCGGCATTGGGCGAGTTTTTTATGTCGCGCCATTTGACGGATGAGGAGATGGAGAGCTTTCTTCCGAAGGGAATCGCTGCGGTCGACGGCTCTAACAATTCGTACGGCGGAGCGGACCCGAATATTATCCATTTTCTTCGCGCGTGTTATATTCCGGATATGAAGCGCGAGATGGTCGAAGAAGTGCGAATATTAAGTCCGCTTGTGGACGTTGAGGTCTCGCCGAAGTCCGAGCTTTCAAAGCTCGAGGTCATCGCAGCGAAGAAGGGGCTTTTAAAATACGATTCGAAGGCGCTTTTGATGGACGGGGGACTCATAAGATATATTGCGGATGCGGAGGACGAGTACAAGGAGCTCCTCCAGCTTGTGAAAGAGCGGGGCACACTTTTTATGGGCGTTATCGAGGACATGAAGAGCCGTTCGGTTGCGAAGAAACTAGGCATTGACGGCTTCGACAGAGAACTCTTTTTTGGAAAGCTCGCTCCGGGCGAAGCGTTTTTTCTCTATGACGAGTTCAACTTGAAAAAGGAGAGCGCAATAAGCACGATTTATCTTCGACCGGGGAATGACCCGATGGCGATTTCGATTGACTTTCCGACATTTTCGGTGGACAAACGGGAACTCATAACAAATCTCGTTCGAACGCTTACGCCGGACATGAGTCGCGGCATTCCGTTTATTTTGGACATTGTGGATAAATATGCGAAAGTGACCGACAAGGATATGCAATATTTTATAAAGAAATATATTTCAGAGGACGTTAAAAGGCTTTATTTGGATGAGGCAAGACAAAAGAGGTGGATGTAATGAAAGTTATTGGAATGACTACAAGCAGCGAGGCATACATCGTTGAGAGGGAAAATCCGATAAGGATAAATGAATATCTTAAGATTCGCGACAAAAATCAGGGGGATTTGATTTGCGAAACGACGAAGACGCACGCATACAACAGATTTATGCCGCTGAAGCCGGACAGCGATATGGCGGACACGCATGTACTCGAGGTTTTAAAGGACCTTGGTTACGACATTGACAACGAAAAGATTTACATCGCGAAGGTGCGCCTTTTGAGCGAAGCGCCTTATCCGATTGAGACCGGCTCCGAAGTTGTCGTGCCGGAGTTTGACGAAATCAAGGACATACTCATTCGAACCGACGACAAAAAGGGGCTCGTGCTCGGCGCAATAAAAAACACCGACGAGCTTTACAAATACGCCGACGAAAAGTACAAGGACCTCTTCACAATGTTTGAGGACAAAGAGGAGAGGGAACAATATGAACTTCCGGCGATTTTTGATTTGTGGTCGATGAAGGACTATCCGCACATCGGAATCTTCGGCGGCTCCGGCTCGGGAAAAAGCTACGGTATAAGAGTTTTTATCGAGGAGCTTATGCGCCTTAATATCCCGACAATTGTGAGCGATCCGCACAACGAAATGAGTTTTGAATCGGACGACGACAGATTTAAGGACAAGTACACGATTTTTAATGTGGGCGTTGACGCCGGAATCGAGTTTAAGGACCTTTCAAGCTTCGATTTGATTTATCTTTTGAAATCTGCCGGAGATTTGAGCGATGCGCAGTCGTCGTTCATTGAAATGGCACTCGAAAAAAATGAAAGCGCCGACAGTTTCAATACGAAAATCGAGTCGCTCATCGAGCTTTTGGAAATCGGAACGTCTGCGGACATCGAAAAATATATTGCCGAAAATCCGGGACCCGAAGGAAACAGAATAAGCACTTTGTACAAGAACTATAAACGTTTTGTGCGCTCGTCGAATCTGTCGGTTATAAAAGCCATCAGATGGCGTTTTAAAAGAATTGAATCGACCGAGATTTTTAAATTCACGAGCCGCGACATCATAAATGCACTGAAGCAATCGAAGACTGTTGTCATCAGGGGTGAGATGAGAATTTTGCTCGTTTATATGAGTTATATTTTAAGGTCGCTCTATTACATGAGGCGCACCTACAAAGACGAGCACGACGGTAGTGCTGAGCATTTCTTTCCGCCGTTTGTGTCGGTAATAGACGAGGCGCACAACTTTGCACCGAAAGGCGACCCGAGACCGTCGAAGGCGATTATACGTGAAATCGCACAGGAAGGACGTAAGTACGGAGTTTTCCTCGCACTAGCAACGCAAAGGCCGTCGATTCTGGACGACACGACGACCGCACAGCTGAACTCGAAATTTATTTTTAGAACTACGAGACAGACGGACATTCAAACGATTAAAGAAGAAACGGACATCTCGCCGGACGAATCGGCAAGACTTCCGTATCTCAGAAGTGGTAATGTGTTCTTCTCGAGTGCCGTCATGGGAAGGACGATGTTTATAAGAATAAGAAAAGCCCTCAGCCATCAGCCGAAGAGCGAAAATCCGTTCGATGAACTGGGCATGATGAAGGAGTCGATGGACGAGGAAATCGTTGAAATTTTGGACAGATTCCTTCCGATAAAAGTGCTCGATTTAAACATCGTTATGACCGAGCTAAGCAAAGCCGGAAAAGGCATGGACAGCAAGGAACTCATCGCGTTTTTGGACAGAAAATCCGGAGAGGGCTACTATAAAAAGACGGAAACACCGTTTGGAGATAAATATGAAAAAGCTTAAAATTTTATTTGTAACAACAGAAGCGCTGCCGTTTGTTAGAACTTCAAATATGGCGGACTTCACATACAATTTAACGAGAAAACTCAAAGAGCTGAACACCGACGTAAGGCTTGTCATGCCGCTTTTTAAATCCATCAAGACCGACTACAACTCGAGTCTTCGATTTGTGAAGAGCTTTGTGGTCGATTTGGGATACAAGGTACACACCGCAACAATTTTGAGTCTCGATGTCGAGGGAGTTTTGTTTTATTTTGTCGACTCCGACGTGTATTTCGACAGACCGAGGATTTACGGCGAGAGGGACGATGCGGAGAGATTTATTTTCTTCAACAAAGCGGTGAACCTCATGATGAAGGAGATTGATTTCAAACCGGACATAATCGACGTGAACAACTATGCGTCGAGCCTTATTCCGGCGTGCATAAAGACGAAAAGGCAAGTGGACAGTTTCTATCACGGCATAAAGACGGTGCTTTCGATTCACAACATCAGAAATCAGGGCATTTATCCGGCGAAGGACATGGACTCGATTGCGAGCCTTCCGCTCGAGCTTATGGAGGACCGCGAGTATAAATATTTCAAGGCGGTAAACTTCTTGAAAGCGGGAATCGATTCCGCAGATTATATCACGCTTCCGGCACCTTCTCTCAAAGAGGAAATTGTGAGTCCGTACTACGGCAGCAATCTCGACAATCTCTTGACTGCTAACTCGTTTAAGGTGACGGGGATTTTGGACGGAATCGACCACAGACGTTATGACCCGGAAAAGGATCCTGCAATTTTCCAAAACTTCGGCGCAGACACACTCGTCGACAGGGCAATAAACAAACAGGGCGTTATGAGCTACTACTCGCTATCAGGTTTTGAAAGACCTTTAATTTCGATTATAGGTCGCCTTATTACACGAAAGGGCGTGGACTTTGTCTACGAAAACATCGACTATATGGTTGAGGCGGGCTTTAACATAATCATTATGGGCACGGGCGAGCCGGCGTATGAGGATAAACTTTTGGAAAAAGAGCAGGAGTATCCACAGAATGTTTCGGTGAAACTGTATGTAAATGAAAAAGAAGCGATTCGCGTTATGGCGGGGAGCGATTTCTTCCTCATGCCGTCGCGCACCGAAATACAGGCGTTGAACCATTTGATTGCCCAAAGATACGGCGCAATTCCGATTGTTCGGGACACGGGAACGCTGAGAGACGGGGTTCGTGAATATAACAAATTCACCCGAAAAGGCGACGGAATCGTTTTTCAAAACATGAAACAAAGCGATTTTCTCGCTGCAATCGACGAAGCGAAACGCCTCTACGAAGAAGATCCGGAAACGCTTGAGATAATGCGAAGAAATGCGCTTATGAAAGACAGCAGTTGGGAAAAAACGGCGGAAGAATATTTGAGGTTGTTTGAAGATATTTCGGAATAGGAATCTCGCACTTAAATATTCTTGCTAAAATTGCGAAAAACGGTTGTTCGACTTTTTAGTCGCTGCGACATACTTGCCAGTATGCCTCGCTCCAAAAAAGTCTCGCACGTAAATATTCTTGCTAAAATGGCGACTAACTTGCTTTTCAGAACCTCCCAACCTGCAGCGTATTTACCAATACGCTTCGGTTGCTCGCTTCTTCCAAAGCGGCGTTATTCATCCATTTTAGCGAAGAATTTTAGTTAAGGAATGCTAAAAATACCTTGAGATTGATTTTAAATCATTTGGAGGTATTTTTTTGTGGTTTTTAATTACTTATACCGCCCACTTTATGTATAACATAACAGTAACGTCACGATACGTCGCACTTTTGAATGTATGTAATTGTAAAACATTTCGGCGTGGGATATTTGCCGGTGTTATTTTTTTGGTTCTATATTTTATAATCACAACGTTGTTGGTGGTAATACATATTGCATATACACAAAAATGGGCGGCGGTCTTTTGCGGGTCTTTTCGCGATAAACACTTGATTCAATATTTCAGTCGCTGCGACGTATTTATCAATACGTCTCACTCCTAAAATATTTCATCTAAGCGTTTCTCATCGAAAATTCCGGGCAAATAACGTGGAGGTTTTGGGGTGATATTTGATAAATTTGGGGTTCGAGATTTTATTGACACAACGTTGTTGGTGGGGTTGTAAATTGCACGGGCATGATATATGGCGTGAGGACATCGTTACTCCTAACGTCGTAACGTATGCCGTCACGCTACGTTGCGTACAGATGCATATACAATTATAAAAATATAATAATTTTATGGATGTGAAGTTGAAAATTTATATATAAATGCATGCACGCCGTAGGTAGCGGCGACCAGTTTTTTTATCCATCGAACAGAAATCTATGATTTCGTCGTGAGATGAGATAAAAAGGTGTATCGCCGCAAAGAGGAAAAATTGGTGGAGTTATACAAAAAACAAATGTATTTAAATTTTCGTCAAAATAATTTTCTTTTTCAAAGCCGCACTCTTTACAATTTTTACGGTTTATGATATAATTTCTTGTGTAAAACTATATGAATAAGGAGGTGTGGTTATGAAGAGAACTTACCAACCTAAAAACAGACAAAGAAAAAAGGTACACGGTTTTAGAGAAAGAATGAGAACTAAAAACGGCAGAAATGTACTAAAGAGAAGAAGAAACAGAGGCAGAAAGGTCTTAAGCGCATAATAATGCTTAAACCACAGAATCGACTGAGGCGCGATTCGGATTTCAAGGTTGTTTTTAATCGCGGTATGAAAAAGTACAATAAGAATTTTTCTCTCTATTATTTGCCTACTAAGAGAGGCAAAAAAGTTGGGATTATCGTTTCGAAAAAGCATGGAAATGCTGTGAAGAGAAATCTTTTAAAGAGAAGAATTCGCGCGATTATGTATCCCTTGGTGCCGCAACTCAAATACGGCAATCTTATTCTCGTGCCGAAGGTCAACGCAGATGAGCTGGATTTTAAAGATCTGAAGAAAAATATTATTCACATACTGAATTTGGGGGATTTGTTAAAGTGAGACGGATTGCACTCGGAATTATTTGGTTTTATCAAAAGTTTATATCCAAATATATTCTCACGGGCAGCCATTGTCGCTTTACCCCCACTTGTAGTGAATACGCCAGACAGGCGTTCACAAAATACGGATTTATGAAGGCTCTATACTTAACTATAAGGCGAGTCGGAAAATGTCATCCCTTTCATGAGGGTGGATATGATCCGCTTCCATAATAATTGAAAGGAAATATAGATTGTTAAACTTTTTAGGTAATATTCTTGGCTATGTCATGCGATTTATCTATGACACTCTCTCCAAAATCGGCACTGAACCTGAAAATTTCAGCTATTTTGCGATGAGTATTATTGTAGCCACTTTATTTATTAAATTAATTACGTTGCCGCTCAATTTGAAGGCTGCGAAACAAATGAAGAAAACTCAGGAGTTGCAGCCGCAAGCAAAAGAGATTCAAATTAAGTTTAAGCACGACCCGCAAACGGCAAATATGAAAATTCAACAACTTTACAGGGAAAACGGAGCGTCTATGACCGGCGGTTGTTTGCCGATTTTAGTACAGATGCCTGTTATTCTTGCTTTCTTTAGAGTTATGCAAAATCCGGGACTTTATGTTTTCAATCAACCGGGACATTTTGAATCAATAAGTAAGACATTCCTTTGGATTAAGGACTTGACTCTTGCAGACCCACATTGGTACGGTCTTCCGCTACTTGTCGGTCTTGCAACATTCCTTCAATCTTTCACAACTCCAAAGGTCGGAACACCTGAGCAACAAGAACAAATGGCGTCGATGAACACGATGAACTATATCATGCCGCTGATGTTTTTCTGGTTTGCTCTAAAATATCCGGGAGGTCTTGCATTATACTGGATTACAAACACATTATTTACAGCAATACAACAATTAATCACAAACAGAACTCTCATTTTTAAAAAGAAAGGAGAACAGTAATGGATAAAATAACTCTTGAAAAGAAGACGGTTGAAGAAGCGATTTTTGAAGGCTTGAAACTTCTCGGTGCAAAGAGAGAAGATGTAATTATTCATGTTGAAGAGGAAGGCCAAAAGGGATTTTTGGGCCTTATCGGAGGCAAGGATGCAAAGGTTACCATTGTTAAAAAAGGCACTCCTGATGCAGCTTTGTTTGAAGACAATGAAAAAGAAGCCGTGACAAAAAATGCTGCGACGAATTTTATCAACGATACGAAAGAAAGCGTTTCCGAAAAATATGAAAAATCCGATTTTAAGGAAAGCATCGACGATGTAGTGGAAAAAGTTTCCGCTTTCGCCGATGACACCAAGGAGAAAGTCATGGAAGCAACAGCCGGCGTTCGCGCAGGAGTTTCAAGTTTCACGGAAGATGTGAAGGATTCTTTTGAGGACACAAAGGAAAGGGTTTCGGAAAAATCTGAAGAAGCAAAGAGAGACGCGGCAAAGTTTAAAGACGATATCAAGGATTCTTTCGAGGACACAAAGGAAAAAGTTTCCGAAGTTTCCGAAGATGTGCGTGAGGATGTTTCAGAATTCAAGGATGAAGCGGAAGAATCTTTCGAAAAGACAAAGGATAAGGTCAAGAGTAAGATTGATGAAATAAAGGGCGAAAAGAGTGAACCTGTATTCCCGCAATTCAAAACAAAGGACGAAGCTGCCGAAGCTTCAAGAATTTTCCTCGAAGACATGATGCACAAGATGGGTTATGCCGGAGTGGTTGAGGTTATTCCACCGCTCGAAGAGGATGAAAACTATGTTTTGGATATTATTCCGGACGATTTCAAGATGAATTCAAGATTTATCGGTAAAAAGGGAGACACTCTCTCCTCAATCGGTTATCTTGTAAATGTTTTCCTCAGAAATAGATTCCAAGGCGACATGATGATTGAAGTCGACTGCGGCGATTATATTTATGAAAAACAAGAAGATTTGAAGAGTTTCGCAAGAATGGGTGCCGACAGAGCGCTCCACGAAGGCGAATATATATTCAGACCGATGAACGCATACGACAGAAGAATAGTCCACAGAGAAATCAATAAGATCGAGGGCGTCACAACACATTCTGAAGGTGAAGAACCGAGACGTCGAATAGTCGTTCAACGTGACCCGCAATAAAGGCGGGTTTTTTGTTATGAGAACTATTGCTGCAATAAGCACTCCGCCGGGAAAAGGCGGAATCGGAATCGTCAGAATGAGCGGAGAATCCTCTCTCGAAATTTTAAAAAAGATTTTTACAAAAAAGGAGATTCGTCCGCGCTTTATGCACTACGGAAAAATCGTTTATGAAAATCGTGTGATTGACGAGGTCATGGCGTGTTATTTCAACAAACCGCACACATATACCTGCGAGGATATGGTTGAAATTTATTGCCACGGCGGATATGTGAGCTGTCTTTATATTTTGGAAATTCTTTTAAAGCTCGGCGCTGTGCCGGCGGAAGCCGGGGAGTTTACAAAGCTCGCATTTTTAAACGGAAGAATTGACCTTTTGGAAGCGGAGGCGGTCGAGGGAATTATCGAGGCTGAATCGAAAGAGGAACAGCTTATGTACGCCGAAGTTTTGGGAGGAAAGCTCACCGAAAAACTCGAATTCGTTTTAAACGATGTTGTGAATCTTATAAGCGAATGCGAAGCGAAGATCGATTATCCGGAGCTTGGCGACGTCGACGATATGAAGGAAAAGCTCGAGAAAATTCATGGAGGACTTATCTCGTTCTTGGACGACGAAAAGAGAACCACATATATTAGAGACGGTTTGAAACTTGCGATTATCGGGCGACCGAATGTCGGAAAGAGCAGTCTTTTAAATGCGCTCACAAACAAGGAGAGGGCAATTGTGACGGAGATTGCGGGAACGACGAGAGACACGATTGAGGAGACCATAAATTACGAAGGGCTCACGATAAGGCTCATCGACACCGCCGGCATAAGATCGACCGAAGAGGTGATTGAAAAGGAAGGCATAAAGCTTTCAAAGAAGGCTGCGGAAGAGGCGGATTTTGTCGTTGTCGTTTTGGACGGCTCGGCACCGCTTCAAGCTGACGATTTTGAAATAATGGAACTTGTGAAAGACAAGGAGAAGATTTTTCTTATAAATAAAGAGGACAAGGGGCTTGAAATCGATTTAAAGAGCGTCGAAAAATACGGAGAATACATCATTTCTTCGATTAAAAACGACAGCGGCGTGAGGGAGCTTTTGGACGCCATAAAAAAGCGAATCGTGCACGAAATCGATTTTAATGTGACAAGTATTTTTAATATCAGGCATGTCGATTTGATTGAGCGTGCAATTTCGGAAATCGAAACCGCAATAAGAGACATCGACGTTATGCCTTTTGAGATTGTAGAAGTGAGCCTTCGCGAGGCGCACGAATATATTTCGATGATTTTGGGACGGGACACGTCCGAGGATATTATCGACCGAGTATTTAGAGATTTTTGCGTTGGGAAGTGATTTTATTGACTTATTTAAAAGATGAATATGACATTGTTGTTGTGGGGGCGGGCCACGCCGGAAGCGAGGCGGCAATCGCGGCTGCAAATATGGGACTAAAAACTTTAATAATCACAATGAACCTCGACGGCATCGCCGCACTTTCGTGCAATCCGAACATCGGCGGGACGGGAAAGGGACATCTCGTGAGAGAGCTTGACGCACTCGGCGGATATATGGCTCTTAACATCGACAAGGTTTATCTCCAATCGAGAATGCTTAACACGTCGAAGGGACCGGCCGTCCACTCACTACGTGTGCAAGCGGACAAAATCAGATACCACGAAGAGATGAAAAAGAAGCTCGAGTCCACCGAAAACTTGACACTCCGCCAAATGGAAGCAACGGACATAGTCATCGAAGACGGCGCGGTCAAGGGCGTGGTGGTTCGTGACGGAAGAACGATAAAAGCGAAGGCGGTTGTCATTGCGACGGGAACATATCTCGGCGGAAAAGTTTTTATCGGTGATTTGAACTACGACAGCGGACCGGACGGGCGTTTTCCGTCGATGCTTTTGTCGGAAGGACTTAAAAAACACGGCATCACTTTGAGACGTTTAAAGACGGGTACGCCGGCAAGAGTAAACATGGACAGTTTGGACTTTTCGGAAATGGAAGTGCAACACGGCGACAAGGTTGTCACGCCGTTTTCGTTTATGAACGACGAAGAGAACATCATGCGCGAACAAGTCGACTGCTATCTCACACACACAAATGAAAAGATGCACGAATATATACGTGAAAATATGGAAAGAAGTGCGCTATACGGCGGACTTATAGAAGGCACGGGACCGAGATATTGCCCGTCGATTGAGGACAAGGTAAAAAGATTTCCGGACAGGAGCGACCACCAAGTTTTTATAGAGCCGGAAAGCGCAAGCACAAAGGAAATGTATGTGCAGGGAATTTCGACGTCGATGCCGGAAGATGTGCAGGAAAATATGTACAAGATGGTGAAGGGCATGGAAAATTGCGAGATTATGCGCCCGGGATACGCCATTGAGTACGACGCGATTTTTGCAACGGATTTGAAGTCGACACTCGAAAGTAAGACCATAAAAAATCTTTTCTTCGCCGGACAAATAAACGGAAGCTCCGGTTACGAAGAAGCGGCGGGACAAGGCATTGTCGCGGGGATAAATGCCGCAAACAATGTGCTCGGTCGCGAGCCGTTTGTGATAAGAAGGGACGAGGGATATATCGGAGTTTTGATTGATGACCTCGTCACGAAAATTTCGTATGAGCCGTACAGAATGATGACGGCGAGGGCGGAGTATCGCTTGAGTTTGAGACAGGACAATGCGGATTTGAGGCTCACGAAAAAAGGATATGACGTCGGACTTGCAACCGAAGAAAGGCTCGAGAGAACTTTAAAAAAAGAAGCGCTTTTAAATGCTGCGGAAAATGAGATGAAAAGTATTGTGCTCACGCCGAAGGACGATGTGAATGAAAAAATTTCGTCATTTACAACGCCGATAAAAACGGCAACTACGCTTTTGGATCTTTTAAAAAGACCGGAAGTGAGAATCGATGTGCTTTTGGAAAAATTTCCTATTGAAACGGAGTTAAACAGAGAGCTTAGACTTCTTCTTGAAACGGAAGTGAAATACAGCGGATACATCAAAAAAACCGACGAGAGAATAAAGAAACACCACAAAGAAGAAAACAGAATTCTTGGAAATGATTTTGATTACGACGCCGTTTCGGGTTTGAAGAAAGAAGCGCTTCAAAAGCTGAAACAAATAAAACCGGAAACGATTGCGCAGGCTTCGAGAATAAGCGGAGTTTCACCAAGCGATATAAATGTTATTTTGATTCATATGGAAATCGAAAAGAGAAAAAAGGAGAAAGGCAGTGAATGATATAAACTTCACCGAAAAAGAAAGAGAACAAATCGACAGATATTTGGAGATGCTCATTTCAAAAAATAAAGTTTTAAATCTCACGCGAATCACGGACTATGACGAGATGTGGGTGAAACATATTTTGGATAGCGCGAGCGTCCTTCCGATACTAGACGAAATCGGCACGAAAAAAATTGTCGACGTCGGAACGGGAGCCGGATTTCCGGGCGTTATAATAAAAATTATGAGACCGGACATCGAAGTCGTTTTGCTCGACAGCCTTAAAAAAAGACTGGTCTTTCTTGATGAGGTTATCGAAGAACTCGGACTTAAGGGCATCAAAACGGCACACGAAAGAGCGGAGGAGGCGTGCAACCCGAACAGAAAAGACGGCTACAGAGAAATGTTCGACACTTCGATTGCGCGTGCAGTCGCAAGGCTCAATACTTTGATTGAATACAATCTGCCGTTTGTAAAACCGGGAGGGCACATGATTGCGATGAAGGGACCGGGCGTCAAGGAAGAGCTTGACGAGATAAAGAACGGACTCAATACACTCGGCGGCAAAGTGAAAAAGACATACAGCTTTTCACTCGAAAACGGCGACGAACGAAATATAGTCGTGATTGAAAAGATAAAATCCACGCCGAAAAAATATCCGCGAATGGGAAACAAACCGAAAACGCAACCGCTTTAATTTTTGCATGTGATTCTAATCAATTTGGTTTTAAATACACCTTATGGTTTTAGAAATGTCTTATTTATGTTAAAAATATGCGTTATAATGTAGTTGGCTTAGATGATTATCCGAGCCAATTATTTTTTTAAGGAGATAATTATGTCCAGAATTTTAATTTCTCTTGGAGGCAACGCTCTGGGAACTTTATATAATGATTTAAAACATTCGGTTGAAATTATTGCAGGACCGATTTGCGATTTGGTTAAAAACGGCCACGAAGTTGTAATTTGTCACGGAAACGGACCGCAAGTGGGATATATTAAAAGCAATATCGACAGAGGTGCAAAGGAAGACAAGACTGAAAATCTTCCGCTCTTTTCATGTGTTTCAATGAGCCAAAGTTTTATCGGCGCGGAACTTCAAAACGCAATCGACAACAAGCTCAAGGAAATGGGACTTGAAAAAGAAGTTGCAACTGTTGTAACAAGAGTTATTGTGGACAAGGATGATCCGCACTTCGAAAATCCGACAAAGCCGATCGGTGCATTTTATACAAAAGAAGAATCCGAACAACTTGAAAAAGTCGGAAAGACAATGATTGAAGATTCAGGACGTGGATATAGAGAAGTTGTTGCAAGCCCGATTCCAATTGAAATTGTGGAAAAGGACATTTGCAAAACTCTTTCAAACGCCGGCACAATTTTGATTGCAGGCGGCGGAGGAGGAATTCCGACAATAAGAACCGAAGAAGGATTAAAATCAATCGACGCTGTTATCGACAAGGACAGAACTTCAGTTCTTCTTGCAAGCGACACGGATTGCGACAGCCTTGTAATTTTGACGGGCGTTGAAAAAGTTTCCATAAACTTCAACAAACCGAACCAACAAGATTTGTCACAAATGACACTCGCAGAATGCGAAAAATATATCGCCGAAGGACAATTCCCTGAAGGCTCAATGCTTCCGAAAATCGAAGCCGCAATGGACTTCGTTAAGAGCGGAAAAGGCAGAAAGACCCTAATCACAAGTTTGGACAAACTTGTCGAAGGCATGAACGGCAAAACGGGAACATTTATAGTTGAATAAAATTGACCGGAAGAAATTCCGGTTTTTTTGTACAAATTTTTGTGCGGGAGACTTAAAAACAAAACGACACTTTTATTTCAAACGATTTTCGTGTATAATAAAGAAAAGGAGGGGTTTTATGGAAAACAATAACAACGGGATTTTATCCCTTATATTAGGAATTTCTTCAATAATTTGCTCCATTTCGGGTTCAATGCTCACACTTCTCGGCATTCCTGTCGGAGTTGTCGGAATTATAGTCGCAAAAAAATCACTCGATTATGAACCGGGAAACTCAATTGGAAGAGCGGGGCTTATAACCTCAATTATAGGAATAGTTTTGTGCAGCATAATTTTTATCGCCTGCACAGCTTGTCTCGGTATTTTGGTAACGGGATTCGGCATGTTATAGATAAGGAGAATTATGAACAAGGATTTTGAAACTCTTAAGGGGACATATGAATATTTGCCCGCAGAACAAACTTTGAGAGAAGAAATAAAAAGAAAACTTACGGATGTATTTAAGATTTACGGATTTTCACCTGTTGAAACTCCGATTTTGTGTATGTATGATTTGCTTGCGTCGAAGTATTCGGCGGACGCGGACATCTTAAACGAAACATATAAATTGTCCGACCAAGGCGAAAGGGCGCTCGGTCTTAGATATGACCTCACAATCTGTTTTTCGAAACTCATTGCGACGAACGGCTCTATTGTCATGCCGTTTAAAAGATATGAAATCGGAAAAGTGTTTAGAGACGGTCCGGTAAAACTCGGACGAAATCGTGAATTTACGCAATGCGATGTCGACATCGTTGGTGTCAAGTCAATCATGCAAGATGCGGAATTTATGAATCTTACGCATGACGGATTTAAAAATCTTGGACTCGACATTGAAATAAGATACAACAACAGAAAACTTTTGACGGGACTTATAAAAAAGATTTTCGGAGAGCTCGACGAGAACACCACGAGAAAGGCAATCATGCTCATCGACAAACTCGACAAACTCACAAACGAAGAGCTCAAGATGGAATTTAAGAAAATTGATTTCGACGGCGAAAAAGTCGACGAACTTCTGGAAGTGCTTTCGCTTTCTTTTGAGGAAATAAAAGAAAAATTCGAAAAGGATGCAGAGGGAATTTTAAAAGAAGGAATCGATGAACTCGGTGAACTCGTGCTTTATACAAAAAACACAGCCGCAAATGAAGACATGGTCTTCAGTCCTTATCTTGCGCGCGGCATCGACATCTACACGGGAACTGTGTGGGAAATTTTCCTCAAAGAGAGAAATGTTAAAGGCCACGACTTCAACGTAAGTTTGGGCGGCGGCGGAAGATATGACCACATCATAACGGAATTTGTGGGAACGGGCGAAGAATATCCGGCAATCGGCATGAGCTTCGGACTCGACGTAATCTACGAAATTTTAAATAAAATGCACGAAGGCGAAGTAAATTCATGTGTGGATTTATTTATAATTCCAATCGGCACGGGTGTGGACAGCTTCAAACTCGCAAGCGGTCTAAGAAACGAAGGACTCAAAGTTGAAATCGAAAAGATGGATCGCCGTGTAAAAAAATCGATGAACTATGCAAACAAGGAAAATATTCCATTTGTAATTGTAATCGGTGAAGACGAAGTGAAAAACGGAAAAATAAAACTGAAGGACATGCAGTCGGGCGACGAACACGAGTTCGGCATCGGCGACTACGTCAGTATGAAAAAAATAATAGAAAACAAATAGAAAATTCGCTCATTTTTTGAGCGTTTTTTTAATTTCCGGGTTGACAATTTAATATTTTTGTAATATTATATAGGTGAAAGATGTTTGGCGAATACGCACAAGGAATCCGGTTAGAATCCGGAACAGCTACCTCTACTGTATTTAAGTAAGGTTGGGTCACATGCCACTTAACGGGAAGGCGACCGAACTTAAAGCTTATGAGTCAGGATACTTGAAACATCTCAAAATATTTTCGGGTTAGGAAGGTATGACTTTTAGAGGACCCGCGAATATTCGCGGTTTTTTTATGCCTACTTTTCTTATCCTTACAACTAAATCACAATTTGTGGCGTTGTTCCTTCTAATAATATCGTCAATTTAGATAACATATTTGCGACAAATTGTGATTTTACAAGTTCAAGGAGGAATTATGAACAAGAAACAAAGAAGATGGCTGTTTAGTCTCGTACTCTTTATGGGACTCATGCAAGCCTCGACCTCTTATGCCATGCACATTGCTGAAGGTTTTTTGCCTAAAACACAAGCTCTTATATGGTTTATTATTGCGGCACCTTTCATCGTTGTCGGTATGAGAAGTCTAATCAAAGTTACACGTGAACAACCGGAAAGAAAACTACTTTTGGCATTGTCAGGAGCATTCGTATTTTTACTATCGAGTCTCAAATTGCCGGCAATGACAGGTTCCTGCACACACCCGACAGGTGTCGGCCTCGGAACAATCCTTTTCGGACCGCTCCCGATGTTTATCTTGGGAACAATCACACTTATTTTCCAAGCAACACTTCTTGCACACGGTGGACTCACAACACTCGGAGCAAATGCATTTTCAATGGCAATTTGCGGACCGCTCTGTGCATGGGCACTTTGGAAAGGTCTCAGAAAAGCTAAAGTGAACGAATATGTTGCAGTATTTATCGCAGCAACAATCGGTGATTTATTCACATATCTAATTACATCGATTCAACTCGGAATCGCGTTCCCGGGCGATTCGTTAATGGTTTCAATCGGAAAATACATGGGCGTATTCATGCTCACACAAGTTCCAATCGCAATCATGGAAGGAATCTTGACCGTTCTTGTTTACAACGGTGTTAAAAATGTTGAAGGAGGTCTATTAAATGAAACAATCAAGTAAATGGTTATTAATAGTCCTTGCAATAGCGCTTGTCATCATCCCACTTGTATTTATCGAAGGTGAATACGGCGGAGCTGATGATGCTGCAGGCGACGTTATTGAAGAAAACAATCCGGATTACGAACCGTGGTTTGACTCAATCTTTGAGCCGAAGTCCGGTGAAATCGAATCGCTTCTATTTGCACTACAAGCTGCAATCGGAGCAATAGTAATCGGATACTTTTTCGGATACTACAAAGGAAAAAAATCTGTTAAAGAACCGGCTAGAAAATAATGAATACAATTGACAGTCTTGCAACAAATAACAGACTGACAAAAACAAATCCCGTTTTAAAGGCAGGACTTGGAATATTCTTCCTTGTACTTGCCTTTTTTATCGATAGGTGGGAGTTTCACCTCGGGGTAGTCGTTCTAACGTTCATTGTCATCCACTTTGTTGCAAAAATAAATCTAAAAAAATTTATAAAACTATACAAAGTTCCGATGGCTTTTATTGTGCTCGGAATAATCTCAGTCTTAATCGGGTTCGGCTATGATACCGAAAACTACACGCACTATATAAAAATCGGAAACGTCTATGCGGGATTTCAAAAAAGTATGATAGACGAAGCAAAACTCATATTCTCGAGGAGTCTTGCCGCAATCAGCGCAACATTTTTTATAAGTGTCACAACGCCGATCACACAACTTGCACAAGTATTGAAAAAAATGCACGCTCCGCAAGAATTTATCGAGCAAATGATACTGATGTACAGATTCATCCAAATATTCTCGATTGAACTTGAAGCGATGCACTCGGCAGGCGAGCTGAAACACGGTTTTGAAACTCCAAAAACATGGCTAAGATCGGTTTCTGAAATCGCAAAAATGCTTTTCTTCAGAGTTATGAGAAGCTACAACGACTTTAAAAACGCACTCGACCTTAAACTCTTTGACGGAAACTTTTATTTTTAGGAGAAAAAATGCTTGAAGTAAAAAATTTAATTACAAAAATTGATGAAAAAACAATACTGAAAAGTATAAATATTAAAGTGGAAAAAGGTGAAGTCATCGGTCTTATAGGACAAAACGGCTCCGGCAAATCCACACTCTTCAACTCCGTCTTGGGATTATTAAAATTTGAGTCGGGAGAAGTCGTGATTGACGGAGAAAAGGCGGAATACTCAAAGAGCGGCAAAAGAAAACTGAGACGGGACGTGACCATGGTCATGCAAGACCCGGACAGACAAATCTTCTACTCGACCGTCCGCGACGACCTCATGTTTCCACTAAGAAACCTCAAAGTGCCGGAAGAAGAGGCGGAGCAAAGAGTGGAGAACATAATGAAAACCATAAATATGGAATATCTTGCGGACAGATTCGTTCAAAACCTTTCGTACGGCGAGAAAAAAAGAGTCACAATCGCCGGAGCAATGCTTCTCGAGCCGAAATACCTCTTTATGGACGAACCGACGGCAGGACTCGACCCGCGTCTCACCCGCCAAATGAAAGAAATACTCTCCGACCTCAAAAAAACGTGCGGCATAGTTGTCTCGAGCCACGACATGGACTTCATATACGGAGTCTCCGACTACATCTATATCATAAAAAACGGAGAAATCGTCCTTGAAGGAGACAGGGACACAGTTTATGAAAATAAACAAATCATCATGGACGCCGGACTTGATATACCCGGCGGCTTCAGAATAAAAAAACTTATGGAAAAATATGGAATAAAAGATGAGATATAAGTGGACACTCTAAAAATATAAAAAGCGGATGCGGGGCATTCGCTTTTTTATTTAAATCCAAACAAAAAGGGTATATATAAACCAAGGAGGGAGTTTTATGGGATTCAATTTGTTGATGGTTATTGTAGTGAGTTTTGTTCCGATTGTTATGATTATTTTCGGAAATATGTTTCTAAAAAATCCGCCGAAAGAGCCGAATTGGGCTTTCGGGTTCAGGACGAAATTTTCGATGAAGAGCCAGGAGACGTGGGATTTTTCACAAAATCTCAACGGCAAGTATTGGAAGACTTTGGGACTCGTTCTTCTTCCGCTTTCAAATGCGACGCTCGCGATTATGAACGGTTACGACATCGATACGATTGGAAAAGTTGTAGGTGTGATAGAAATTGTTCAATGTTTATTTATGATTGGAGCAACAGTTGCGGTTTCGGCGAAGCTTAAAAAAGTTTTCGATGCGAACGGCGTGAGAAAATAAATATGAAAATTTACCGGCAGGATGTCAGTTGTGACCTCTTGCCGGATTTTTTTATTTTTGGGGTATAAATCATTTAGGTTAAATTAAGTTTTTATATTTATAATATTATTGGGGGTGTTTATATGCGAATTTTACTTGCTGAGGATGAAGTTTCTCTTTCAAAGGCGCTTAAAGTTATTTTGGAGAGAAACAATTATTCCGTGGACCAGGTTTATGACGGGGAGGAGGCACTCTCTTTTTTGTCTGCGGACAATTATGATTGTTTGATTTTGGATTTGATGATGCCGAAAGTCGACGGTATCACTGTTTTAAAGACTATGCGAAAGGAAGGCAATATGCTTCCCGTTATTATTTTGACGGCGAAGTCGGAGGTCGACGACAAGGTTTTGGGTCTCGATTCGGGGGCGAACGATTATCTCACAAAGCCGTTTAACAGTCGCGAGCTTTTGGCGAGAATCCGTGCAATAACGAGGTCCAAGGAAAACAACGAGGGCGATTCGATTTTAAAGATGGGAAACACGATTCTTATGCGCGATACATTTATTTTAAAGACCGACTCCGGCGAAACTCGCCTTCAAAGCAAGGAGTTTCAAATTTTGGAACTTTTGATGCAAAACAAAAATAAGCTCATTTCGACGGAAAGGCTTATGGAAAAGATTTGGGGTTTCGACAGCGAGGCGGAGATAAATGTGGTTTGGGTTTATATTTCAAATCTTCGAAAAAAGCTGGCATCGCTCGATTCGAATGTGGAAATAAAGGCAACGAGAAACGCCGGATATACGCTTGAGGAAAGAAATGATTAAGAAATTAAGGAAAAGATTTATAGTTGCCTCGATGCTGTCGCTGTTCATAGTTCTTGCGGTCATCATGTCAATCGTTTCATTTATAAGCTACAAGAGAATTGTTAGGCGTGCGGACGAAACACTCGACATTTTGGCGGACAACAACGGCAGATTTCCGAGCGGAAGTTATATGGAAGAGTATGGACTAAACCCAAACGAATCGATAGAGCTTCCGTACGAGTCGAGATTTTTTTCGGTGCTGGTCGGCGAAAGGGAGATTGTAATTTCGGTGGACACCGGAAAGATTGCCGCAGTAAATACAAAGGAAGCGGTGAAGTATGCGATTGATGTTTTAAAGAGCGGGAAGAGTCACGGCTACCAAGGGGACTACAGATACAGAGCAGTTGCGGAAGAGTCGGGCGTGCGAATTATTTTTCTCGATATGGGGCGCGTGCTCGAAAATTTCAGGTCTTTTGTTTCAATCGGAATTTTGATTTCGATTGTCGGGCTCATAATCGTCTATGTGCTTATTGTGCTCACGTCAAAACGCATAACAAAGCCGGTTTTGGAAAGCTATGAAAAGCAAAAACGTTTCATCACCGATGCGGGGCACGAAATAAAAACGCCGCTCGCAATCATAAATGCGGATGCGGAAGTACTTCAGATGGACCTCGGGGAAAACGAGTGGTTGTCTGACATAAAAACGCAAACGACAAGGCTCACCGAACTAAGCAGCAGCCTCACAATGCTTGCGCGAATGGACGAGGGTGCGGACAGTTTGAATATGAGCGAGTTTAACATTTCGGAACTCGTTTCTGAAATGACGGAGTCCTACAAAGCGCGTGCGATTCTTGAGGAGAAAATTTTGAAAGTTGAAATTCTTCCGGACATTAATTTCTGCGGCGACAAGAAAATGATTGAAAAACTTTTGTCGGTCATTTTGGACAACGCTTTTAAATATTCAAGCGCCGGCGGAAACATAGATGTGAGATGTGAGAAAACGCGTACACAGGTGATTATTGAAGTTGCAAACAGCACCGAATATATTTCACGTGAAAACACAAAATATCTCTTCGAAAGATTTTATAGAACCGATGCATCGAGAAGCAGCAAGACCGGCGGATACGGTCTCGGGCTTTCGATTGCAAGGGCAATTGTAAATTCGCACGGCGGCGAGATATGTGCGACGACTGATGATGAAAAGTCTTTGAAAATTCAAATAAAACTTCCGATAAAATAAATTTTAAGTATAATTAAGTTGGATTTTAAGTTTTGATTAGGTTTCTCTCGATATAATTTAGATATAAAGTTAAGGGAGGAATCAAAATGGACTTTAATGAAAAGGATAACAGACGTGAGTTTTTGGAATATGAAACAATGAACGGATATATGTATGAGCCGGAAGAAAGGACGGAGAAACCGAAAAAATCTTCGCCTATAAAAAAGTTTTTTGTGTCGGCGGTTGCAGCGGTTATGCTTGGGAGTTTTGCAAGCGGCTCGTTTTATGGAACGAAGATGCTTTTCTTCGACAAAAAGGCACCGACGGCTGTGGAAACACAAAATTTTATGACTGTTGCAAACAAGGAGCCGGTGGTTAGAGACGTCTCGGCGATGTCAAAGGAAGCTTTGAAGTCGATTGTTTCAATAACGAATGTCGCCGTTCAACAAGTGCCGGACTTTTTCAGCTTTTTCCAAGGTGGCGGGGTTGAGAGAGAAGTGAAGATGAGCGGTTCGGGAGTGATTCTTGAAAAGACGAAAGATTATCTTTATATGATCACGAATCACCACGTCATTGACGGTGCGAGAGATTTGTCGGTAACGTTCTCGGATGACAAGACATATAAAGCCGAA
The DNA here is from genome assembly GCF_034180565.1 of Ezakiella sp. Lineage (NCBI taxonomy): Bacteria > Bacillati > Bacillota > Tissierellia > Ezakiella > Ezakiella sp. The sequence continues at coordinate 29,292 of NZ_JAXFOB010000032.1, forward strand.
GTTGTGAAGTACGATGAAAACAACGACATCGCAATTATTCGCGTTCGAATAAAGGATTTGAGCGAGTCGACTTTGTCGGAAATAAAACCTATAAAAATCGGCGATTCGAATTCGCTGGAAATCGGAGAAAGTGTCGTTGCAATCGGCAACGCTTTGGGATACGGTCAATCCGTTACAACCGGTGTCGTCAGCGCTGTGAACAGAAATTTTGCGCCGAAAGAAAGCCTCGACACAAAGACATATATTCAAACGGATGCAGCCATAAATCCGGGCAACAGCGGCGGCGCACTTCTTAATATGAAGGGCGAACTCGTCGGCATAAACACCGCAAAGATTGCATCTTCAAGCATTGAAGGCATGGGCTATGCAATTCCGATGGCACGCGTTTTGGAACTTATAAAGGGTGCGAACATCGATGAGTTTCAAGAAAATGCATTAAATTTATAGAATTTTAAAAATCTCGAATTTATTTTCGGGATTTTTTTATTGAATATTAATAATTATAAAGTTGCAAATATAAAAATATAAAAAAATAAAAGAAAAAAATAAAAATATAGAAAAAACACTTGCATAAATTTTAAAATAGTGATATAATAAAAATAAATTCAGAATATGGTTTTCAACTAAACCGAAAAAGGATCCGAAAAACTTTGAATATATTCGAATTAAATTCACATTGACGGGAAACAGTACTTAATTTCGTCGAAAACTACTTAAAATTTACTCGCAAGAAAGGGAAAAATTATGGAACAAAATGGCAAAAAACTAGGGGACAAAGCGATAAGGCGCGCATACAAAGAGATTTTTAAAGCCGCACCCGTCGCTCTTGTATGTTATCTCCTGATGATAGCACTTTCCGGCTTGGCGCCGACTGCAATTGCAATTGTAACGGGATATGTCGTCGACGCGGCAATAAGCGCTGTTAAAGGAGCGGGAGAAGTTTCGGCGGTGATAGACAAGGCGATAATTCTTTGCGCTCTTGCAACTTTCAAATTCATCTCGAAACCTATAATCGAATGGCTCATGTCGGTCGTCATGGTAAATGTCGACGGCAATTTGAACGAAATGATTGTCGAAAAACATTCAAGGCTCGCATATTGGCGCCTCGAAGACAAAGCGTCGCTCGACTTAATAAAACAGGTCGAAAAGAAAACATTGGATCAATTTAAAACCGCGCTTCAAGCGATGAACCATTTGGGAATAGTTTCAATCTCGGCAATCTCCGCACTCATAACAATCACGGTTTATGTTTGGTGGGTTGTGCCGGTAGTGATTGTTGTAATCTATCCGCTCATCTGGCTCGCAAAGAAAGGCGCAAAGGAAACATACGAAGAAGACAAAGCTCTCAATGAAAAATATAGATATGTCGAAATGCTCGATGAAGTTTTACTTGGAAAAGATTCGTCAAAAGAGAGATATCTTTTCGACTATTCGGACCACTACAACGAAATCGACTATAAAACTTATCGCGAAGTCACGAATGCAAAGTTTAAAGTTATGAAAAAATGGTTCAAACGAAGCAAGACTTTCTCGTCGATTTTCTCGCTCATCGTGCTCGTTGTGGCACTTGTACTTCTTAAACCGGTAAAAGCGGGCGCAATGACTTTCGGTATTTACACCTCTGTCATCGCACTTGTAAGCACACTCATAAACCAAGTCGGATGGACAATTCCGAATGCAATGGACGCATTCACAAGCACCAGCCTTTTCTTCAAAGATTTCTTCACATTCATGGATTTCGACGAAGAAGAATCGGGGCTCATAAGACCGGAAAATGTTCCGGAGTTCGAATCGCTCGAATTTAAAAATGTGCGCTTCACATATCCGGGAACGGATAGAGAAATACTTAAATCAATGACTTTTAAAATCGAAAAGGGACGCCACTACTCGCTCGTAGGTGAAAACGGAAGCGGAAAGTCGACTGTCATAAAACTCATGCTCGGTCTTTACGACCAATATGAAGGTACGATTTTAATAAACGGTGTCGATGCAAGGACGATGCCTCTAAACGTTCGTCGCTCCATTTTCTCCGCAATATTTCAGGACTATGTAATTTTCGGAACGACTATAAAAAACAATATTGCAATGGGTTATGCGGACAGAGAGGCAAAAGTGGAGGAAGTGATTGACGACCTCGATTTGAGAGAAATGGTCAATAAAATGCCGGAGGGAATCGAGACGGAAATCGGAAAGCTCGACGACAGAGGACTCGACCTTTCGGGCGGTCAACGCCAAAGAATTGCTCTCGCGCGTGCGATTGTTTCGGATTCGCCGGTTGTAATTTTGGACGAACCGACAGCGGCGATGGACCCTAAAACAGAGTCGAAACTCTATGAAAAAATGGGAAAACTGACAAAGGGCAGAACCGTAATTTTCATATCGCATAGACTCGGCTCGACATCTTTGAGTGATGAAATATTCCTGTTCAAAGCGGGAAAAGTTTTTGAACACGGCACACATGATGAAATGATGGCGCTTAAAGGCGACTATTTCGAAATGTACAATTCACAAAAGGAGTGGTATTCATGAAATCAATCTCGAAATTTTTCAAAACGATACACGATTTGATGCCGTTTGCGATAAAACCGGCGGTCAAACAAAATAGGGGCGAATTCATTTTGATGGTCGTGTCCTCGCTCATACAATCGACACTCCTTGGACTGAACGTGATTATCCAGGCATATTTTTTTCAAACAATCAATGAATATATAAACGGCGGAATGCTCTCGACAGCAATACTCGGCGCTGTGCTTTTCGTGTCGCTGCTCATTTTCGGACAAGTTATTAACGCCGTTGTGAACTACTCGATAAATAAATTTATATCGCTCGCCGGAAAAACTGCTGAAAACGGAATAATGTCAAAAGTAAAGAAATTAAAACCGATTTACTTTGAAAATCCGGAAAATCTTTTGAAACTATCAAGAGCGCGCGCCGGCGGACCGGATGCAATGCTTTTCACGGGGCTTGCTGCGATGGTTGTGTCGGGATATTTGCCGTATTTTATCATTATGATATGGTATATGTCTTCGAAAAATGCATCGCTAGCACTCATATTTCCAATACTCTTTTTGCCGGCTTTAATCGGTTACATTTTTAAGATGAAGATCGTTGTGAAACTGAAAAATGAAGAAACGAAAATTACACGTGTGCGCGATGAATATAGAAGCTACATCATCGGCTCGGCTGCAAAGGAAATGCGCATGGGAGGATTTTACAAATTCCTCCACGGCAAATATAAAACCGGATGGGACGAAGTGAAAAAAGTTCAAAAAAGAGCGAACAGAAAGACATTTTGGATTGAATTCACACTGAAAATAATAACCGCCGCCGCTTATTCGAGCGTAATATATCTCATTTTAAGAGCGACGCTCATGGGCGACACGAATGCAGGCTTTCTTGCAGCGACAATCACCTCGATGGAATTTATGTTCGGCATAATGGAGGAACTTCTGCAAAACTCAATTGTACCGCTCGCCGAAAGATACGGTGGAATAGATTTCTACGTCAACATGATGCGTGAAGAAGAAGCCGATAACGGAACGGACATGACTCCGATTGAAAGTGTAAAAATCAGAAATCTTTCGTTTAAATATCCGAACTCTGAAAGATATGCCGTGAAAGATGTGGACCTCGACCTCGAAAAAGACAAACTGATTGCAGTCGTCGGGGAAAACGGAAGCGGAAAAAGTACACTTCTAAAACTTGTGCTCGGACTTTTCGACACCTCCGAAGGCGAAGTTAAATACTTTGACGAAAAGGGCGGGGAAATCGAAAATCCGAACCTTCGCGAAAAAACTTCCGCAATCTTTCAGGACTTCTACAGATACAAAATGCAACTCGATGAAAACATTGAAATTTCTGACTTGAATAAAAACGATGACTTCGGATTGGCTCTTGAAAAAGCAGGACTTAACTCGAATCTTCCGATATTTCCGAACGGCGGCAACACCGTGCTTTCGCGTGAATTTAACGGAACGGATCTCTCCGGTGGACAATGGCAAAGAGTCGCGATTGCCCGCGGAGTATATCGCGACCGCGACATCATCGCCTTCGACGAACCGACCGCCGCAATCGACCCTCTCGAAGAATCGGCACTCTACAACAAACTTCGCGAAATTTCCGCCGGAAAAATCTCTCTCTTGATCACCCATAGAATCGGCTCCGCTCGTATCGCCGACGAAATCGTTGTCATGAACAACGGAAAAGTGAGTGAGAGAGGGACACATGAAGAGCTTATGAGTTTAAAGGGAGAGTACTTTGGGATGGTGGAAGAACAGTCTAAATGGTATAAGTAGGGTTAATTTGCGGTCTATTTTGCGATAAACGGTTGATTTCGTGTTTTAGTCGCTGCGACGTACTTGCCAGTACGTCTCACTCCAAAAACACTCTATCTAACCGTTTCTCATCAAAATATCCTCGCAAATTACGGTGTTTATGAAAGAATCGGTATATTGACATGCACCCACAAACCCGGACAAAATAACCGCGTTTACTACACGGCTTGTAACCTGTACTCAACAGGTGACAGGCCGTGTAATTTTGTCTTTATTCTCTTGTTATTATACCAGTCAATATATTCTCTAATAGCACTC
>NZ_JAXFOB010000033.1:0-24843 GCF_034180565.1 Ezakiella sp.
GAGTGCTATTAGAGAATATATTGACTGGTATAATAACAAGAGAATAAAGACAAAATTACACGGCCTGTCACCTGTTGAGTACAGGTTACAAGCCGTGTAGTAAACGCGGTTATTTTGTCCGGGTTTGTGGGTGCATGTCAAGCAGATTGGTCTAGATTGCCTGTGAATCCGCTGTTTAGATTCTACATGGAGCAGTTTTTTACTAATCCTGCGCCGCAGCGAATTGATGAAGAGAAACTTGTAGAACTTGTTGCAATTCGTACTAGAAATTTGGCTGATGATATTCTTGCTCATGCTGATTTGTCTATTGATGAAGCACTCAATGAAGAGGAACGTCAGGTTATTAACCTTTTAAATGGACTTAAGGCATTAGTATACAACCACAATGATTCCACCTTAAGAACCGGTTCTGTATTTGCAGATTTTACTGCCCAGGTTGTTATGTTCTGTCTGCTATATGCACAAAGAGTTCTTTGTACAAGCAGTGATATTCCAGCAGAAAAGGCCAGCAAAATCCGGGAATTCGCATTTAATGATATAATCGATGGTGAGGCTCTTTTGCCATTTCGTAATTTAATGGTATACTTGCGTGACCATTCTAGTAATGGCACTTTCATAGGTCAATGGGTAGATGAATGTATTTCCTTCCTGTCTTTTGTAGAAATGACAGATTATCAGCTCATGAATCCGGATTATCATAGGCTGTTTGAATTATTTCTTACTAAATTTGATCAGCAGTCAAGATTTGACTATGGCGCATATTATACTCCGAAATCACTGGCCGATTTTATTGTTAGACTAACCAATCGAATTGTTGAGGAACATTTTGATGGTGCTTCTATTTATGACGCTGGCAATACTATCATAGATCCTTGCTGTGGTACGGGATCGTTTCTTGAACGAGTCGTGTCACATGACCTTGGTGATGGTGCATATAAGCTGTGTGGATTTGAGATTTTACCAGCTCCATATATGTTAGCCAACTATCGAATGGCTGTTGTAGGACGTCAGTATGCATGCAATAATTTAGAGACTAATATTTTACTTGCAAACACGCTTTGTAATTGTCTCTTTGATGAAGAAGCTAACGCAGCTTCGATTGAAGGGGAAGAATTAATACGTGCTAAAGAATTAGCTTCCCTTCCAATAAAACTAATAATCAGCAATCCCCCATGTTCAGATTCTATTCGGAATAACACCACGGCAGACTTTTCGCAAATCATTGATTTGATGGATGACTTCCGTCCTCCGGTTGAAAATCGCCATGGACGGCAGAATATTCAGAAGCAGATTAATAATCCTTTTATGCAGTTTCTTCGCTGGAGTTGTGACAAGCTGCTTAATTCGGAGAATCATTCAGTTTTAGCAATGGTTGTACCACTGTCTTTCTTGGAGGCAGAATCATATAAGTATGCCAGAAAATATTTAACGGAACATTTTTCAAGCCTCTGGGCTATTGCAATTGATACTGATGCTCGTACTGGAATCAGAGGAGATAGCTTGTTTTATACCATGCAGGGACGTGCAGTTATTCTGTTGACGAGGAAATATGGAGAAGCAACTTCTATTACTAACATAAACTATCTCGATATTTCTCGTGGAAAAAGAGCACAAAAGCTTGAAGTACTTGAAACGGATATTAATAGTATTATGGAATCCTTCGATAATTTTGATATTTCAGACACAATGTATTCGTTTATGCCTTCTAGACCGTTTAACGAAACAATGTATTCTGAATTTTGGCCGATAAGTAGTGAGCATGGTGATAAAGCAGTCTTTCTAAATCAGTGCTCTGGTGCAAAGATGGCACCGACAGCATTGCTTACACACGTCAAGCAGCCTATACTAAAACGTCGAAGCAGAGAGATAAGCAGTGAAGGCATACCGAAAGCACAGGAATGGATTGGCAGACAAGATAAAAATGTTGTCGATGCAAAAATCACTGCGTTTCAAGATGCTTTAAGGACTTGTAGCACAAGGCAAGAACTGGATGGAGTTTTGAATGAAAATATTCGTGTATGTTCATTTAGGCCGTTTGTGAATTCTAATGTGCTTTTGTGGGAGAAAATCTTTGAGTATCAGGCTGGTGTTGGTGGTGGAGGTGCAAGAATTAGACCTGAAATTAAAGCTGTTTACGATTTAGAAGATACTGTTGGATTTGCGTTAGCACATGCGCCGAAAGACCTTGATGAATCTCTTGGGCAATTCACTTCGTTCTGCTGGTACTTCCCAGATAATGATTTAAGTCGTAGAGGTAATGGGCATATCTATCTGAACCAATATATACCGAACACTCGAACCAATGAAGTGATAAACAACCTACACCCAGACCTTATTGAACATCTCTCTGAACTAACAGGGTTATCTGCGGCAGAGTGCTCCAGAAAGATGGTCTTTTATTCTTATGCTGTTTTCTGCTCACAGGTTTTCCTGGAAGAATTCTACGGTGCGCTCTTTGTCGTTAATCAATCAGAGAGTCGTGCTCGCATTCCGGTCGTAAATGATGCGGAAATTTTCTTGCAATTGTCAAATATGGGTGAACAATTAGCTACTCTAGAGAAAAATGGTGTAGAGGTAGAAAATATATTGGGATATGACTACGATAACATTGTTTCTCAGCTACCAAATGGATTCCGTCTTGAACATAGTAGGTCTGCTTCAAAAAATCCGTATGATGAGGAAAATGAACAGTTTATTGTTCGTGATGAAGTAAATGGTACGGAAATACGTGTGTATTGCCCTTTGGCGATCCAGAAATTCAACGTGGCAGGATACAATGTTGTAAAAGATTGCTGGCTTAAATTCCACTCTTACCGTTTTACTCATTGCGAATTTACAGCACAAGATTTCAGGGAACTCCTTGATCTTTTTAACATAATTGCCACTCAAATGAGAATTGTTACAGAAATTGATGAAGTGATTCACGGTATTGTTGATGGAGATACTCCGCTTCTGAGTTACAATACTGAAGATAGGTAATCCAAGAAAAACATCAATACTATTTATTTAAGATTAGTACTTCTGAGAGGATGACTACATGGCAAGATGGGATAGACCAGGAGTTCCGCACAAAAATGAAGACTATCGAGTAAACAAACTCCGTCTTCACAAAGCCGGAAAAAAAGTGGGACTTTTCGAGAACAAAACGAACAAAATCTACGTTCCGGACATGGAAACACTTTTGGGCGAAGGTGCGAGCGAAATTTATAAAGACATAACAGAAAACATCTCCGGTGGAAAATTTGTGACCATAAGGCGCGCCGACAACGGGGATTTTTTGTCGACCGATGGAATATACACAGGGAAACTTTTCACCGACTACAAAGACAGAAACCGCTCTTCCAAAATTCATCCGGTAATGGAAATCGCCGGGAAAAAATACGAAATGGAAATTGACGGCTTCTTTCAAAACAACAGATACGGTGCCGAAAAAGCTCTCGAAATTATCGGGAACAAAAGAACCGGAAAAATTTTGGATCTATACTCCGGAGTCGGACTCATCTCCCTCTTTGTCGCCGACAAAGCGAGTGAAGTTTTAGGAGTTGAACTTTGGGAGCCTTCGGTCATTAACGCACGCGAAAACGCAAAACTTAACAACATAACAAACGCAAAATTTATAGCGATGGACACGGGCGACCTCGCAAAAGAAAAACTACCGCTTGCGGACACAGTCATCGTCGACCCGCCGAGAAGCGGTCTCGTTCCCGAACTAATCGAGAGAATAAAAGAAATGGCCCCGAAAGAAATCGTCTACATGAGCTGCGACCATACAACCCAAATACGAGATATAAAAATGCTTCTGCCGGAGTACGAAATCAAAGACAACGCCGTGCATGTGATAGACATGTTCCCGGGTACGATGCATTGCGAGACGATTGTGAAAATGTCTCGAGTGTAACGAAGCGAGATTAATCTGCAAGTAGAATCTTTTTAGTATATAATTTGATTAGTAGTAATACTTAGTTTAGTAAATCGTATTGGTAATTTGCCTATAAATATAGTATAGTATGATGGACTTATGAATTGAGTTTATTTTTTGAAACTAAAAGATGATGATGAAAGTGAAGTGTTGAACTTAGCTTTTAACAAATTTTATTTGATAATGTAAATGTTTTATATATAGATAAAAAGGAGAAGAAAATGGCTGGGCATGAAGGTTTAAATAAAGCGGCTCGCAACAAAAAAGATGAGTTTTATACAGATTTAACAGATCTAAAAATAGATGCGATACCACAAAAAGCATTTTAAGTATAAAATAGTTTTATGCAATTGTAATGACCTTTTTGAATCGAATTTCTTCAAATATTTTGTTCTTAACTTTAATCGCTTAGAGCTTAAGAAGCTTATAGCAACTTGCTATTGAACTTCGCGAATTGAAAAAAGCAATTCTCCTTGTTTGATGTCGTAGGCGACGAAACTACAAAAGTAAGACCGTACAAAGCTGTAGTTACAAATGTTTATGATACTACAGGCGACGGCGGCATCGACATATATGATGTAGAAGTAAAAGATTTTAAAGATTTAGTTTTGAAATTTTTTGTCTGAAAAAGTGAACATAACAATAAGTCGTAATTTGAAAGTGAGATGTATTTTATGAAAAAGAAGATTATATTAACAATAGTATTTGTTATTAGTTTATTACCAATGTTATTAAACCAATATGGCGGAATGAAAGGTGTACAAGAGATTAGCGGTTTAATTAACTTGCATAATCCAATAGGCATTATATCTATGTTATTTTTTATTATAGGTGTATGGATTCCGTTTAAAAATAAAAAAATCAATAAAATTTTTGGTGGATTAGGAGTAGTAGGGATTGTGATTTCTGAAATATACACTTTCTTTACTTGGCACATAATGAATATAACAGGAAAAATGAGTATTCATAATAGTATCGAATTTGCCTTTCCAGAGTTTTATGTTGGATTGGTAATATCTTTAATTATGATAGTTGTTTATTTCTGCATTGATAAAATCGTAAAAGAATAACAAATTCTAATTTGTGTGGGAGTGATATGTTCCCACAAACAAGAAAAATGCCTTTGATATGTTTGGTCGAACATGGAAAGGATAAAAAGTGGTATTTGACATTCATAAAGTCAACTCGTGCCATGCCGAGACAATTGTTAAAATGTCTCGAGTGTAACGAAGCGAGATTAATTTGCAGGTAGAATCTTTTTAGTATATAATTTGATTAGTAGTATTTCACTATTTTGGAGATGACTTATGGATTATATTTTTGAAAAACTAAACAAAGATAATTTTAATAAATATTATGATTATTTATTATCGGCTACTGAATTAGAACCGGAACTTATGTGTTCAACTGATATAGACAAAGAAAAGCTTTATAAAAGATTAGATGATGAATTATCAAAAAGAAGCACTTCAATATTGGCTATGTACGAAGATAAGGTTGTCGGGAGAATAGAGTATCATTTTTATTCTTGTCTTCAAGACGGATATAGAATATGCTATGTCGACTGGGTGTATGTATTGCCGAAGAATAGAAAGCAAGGAATAGCAAAAAAATTGTTTAATGAAATGACCAGCGACTGTATAAAACATAGTATTGATGAAATTAGATTAATAAGAGCTACAAATAAAAATGCAAATGAATTTTACGAAAGTTTTAAATCTGCAAAAATTTGTGAGCTCCCATTTTTTATACAACATTTAAATTAAAATACTTAGATGTGCTCGGTATAATGTTCATTTTTTTGTGGAACGTTCTTGTAGATTCTTGGCAAGAATGCAAGTGAAGCAATGCAAGTGAAGCAACGCCGGATTTGATTGATTTGATAAAATTAATGGAGATAGTGATATTATTTTAGGAAGTGATAAACATGAAACATCCGGAAAAATGGAGAGATTCGATAGACCCTTTTTCCCTGCCCTTTAAAAATTTTCATTTGTTAGAGGTAATCGGTTATCCTCATGCAGGCAACGATGTTTTCCAAGTTAAAGGCATATACAAAAAAGAGAAGGTTGAAGCATATATAAAAGTAGCTCGACAGTTCGGTGCTGATATAGAAAATGAAATAAATACCATAGCTGCTATTAAATGTGATATTGCTCCAAGCATAATCGATTACGATGATGAAAAGAAGTATTTTTGCGTCTCTCTTGCAAAGAAAGGTGAGCGATTGTCTAGTATTGTGGGAGATAACTTTAATAGAGCTTCATTAGACTATCTCTATGAATATGGTAATGCTCTTGCAAAGTTACATGCGACGGAAGGAATTTTTCATGATGTAAAAGATCGCAAATTTTTTCATATACCAGATAAAGAGTATTTCCGAGAATTAGGCATAGAATTTGTCTACGATTATTTAATTTCGAATCAGCCTCAAAGAATTAATAAATGCTTCTGTCATGGAGATTTTCACTATGCCAATATTCTGTGGCAACAAAAGCATATATCAGCCATATTGGATTTTGAGTTATCCGGCCGGGGAAATAAAGAATTTGATATTGCTTGGGCATTGATACTTCGTCACGGTCAGAAATTCATGAACACAGATGAAGAAATTTCTTTGTTTATGGATGGTTATCAGTCAGAGGGCACTTGCAATTGGGATTATGTGAAGTATTATATGATACTTATCTATTCATATTTTTATAAAATCGGAAGAACAAATGTAGAGTACCTGTCTTACGTTAAAAATGTGTTTCTTGATTATTGCAAATAATAATATGTTTTTTGATGTTGTTATTTTTGATTAGAAATATATTATTTAATAATTTATGATATTGAATGAAATAAAATCAAATGGCTTTTAAGACCTACAAATCTTAGAAGCCATTTTTTTATATAAAATTTAATTTGAACAAATATATTTTTAACTAAAGCGGTGTATAAGTGTTATAATATAGATAAAAGTTAGAGCGATCGAATAAAAAATATTTTATATTCTATTAAAAATTTTTGACAGAGATGTCCTGGGATACAGGCTACTTCCCTACCATAAAATTACATACGCATGATTCGGTTCTCTATCTCCACTGATAAGAAATGATTACGCAACTGAACAAATTATATTTTTCTTTAACGGAAATATATCGGGCGTACGGTAATGATGACACTGAGTTAATATTTAACATAATAATCTGAGCGACAATTAGATAAATTAGAATTTATGAGGTGAAATAAATGAAACTCTTTAAGCATTATATTTTTCTTGCCATGTTGGTAATATGTCTTATATTATTTTTTTCATCATGTAAGAATCAAAAAGATTTCAGCAATAATAACAATAAAATAAAAACGGAAAAGCAAGTTTCTACAAAGAAAGAAGAGAAATTAGAACCAAGCGAAGATAAATTAGAACCAAACGAAGATAAAACAGAACCAAACGAAGATGTTGTTTGGGACGAAGTGACTGAAAATGGTGTGGATGAGGAATTACTACTAAAAAATATTGATGAAAAAACTCTCACGTTTATAGCTCAACAATTACAAGATATATGTACAAAAATTAGCGAAAAAGAAAAAAAGGATAAATTTTATTGGCTGAAAGGAGAATGGTATCACGATGTAATGGATTCTAAACAATATCACAATGTAATTTTATTGGAAAATAAAGCAATGAAACCATTATTTTTGATCATATATAAAAGTCCTATTGCCGGTTTGTACGAATGGATTTGCAGCAAAGCATTAACTGATATATCCGGATTTGATTTTTCAAATGAAAATAATGGTGCAGGATGGGGAAATTCAAAAGAATTTTTAGAAATGTTTATCGATAGGGTTCTTGAACAAAAAAAGTAATTACTTTCAGTTTCCAGTGGACTTTGACTTACACCATACAAAAAAATTCTCTTGTCCCCCTCCCCTTCTTCAATGAACGCGAAGACCAGTTTCTTTATGTAAGATTATCATCACGAAGCCCTAGCATTAATGTCGCGAGTGTAACGAAGCGAGATTAATATGCAGGTCTGGTCCTAAGAATCACCAAGAAGGCAAGCAAAGCGATGCCTGATTGGTTTGATTCGACAGGGCGAAGCCCTAGCATTAATGCCCGTAGTGTAACGAAGCGAGATTAATCTGACAAGTATTGAAGTAATGGAACCTATGCTAAAATCAATGAATTTGTTTGGAATAAATTTAAATTCTTAGAAAAAATAGAATCAACATGTTAATTTATATTACAAGGAGTGTTGAAAGTGATTGATAAAAGCAATAAAAAATTTTGGGATAAATTTGCTAAGCTGTATGCCCCTTTTATGAAAAAAGATAAAGGTGTTTATGATGAAGTTTGTAAATACATTATTCCCTATTTGAATAAAGATATGAATGTACTGGAACTTGCATGTGGGTCAGGCCAGTTATCGTTTAATCTTTCAAAGCATGCTAAAAATTGGATTGGTACAGATTTTTCCGAACAAATGATTATAGAAGCTAAAAAGCGTGGGGAATACGAAAATCTTACATTTGAAACCGCCGATGCAACATCATTATCTTTTCCAAATGAAAAATTTGATTGTGTCCTAATCGCCAATGCTCTTCATATTATGCCTAAGCCGGATGAGGCAATGAAAGAAATATATAGGGTGTTAAAACCTAATGGAATTTTGTTTGCCCCTACTTTTCTATGGATAGAGGGAAAGCAAAGAAAAATTATAAAAAATTTAATGTCTATTTTAGGATTTAAAATGTATCAAGAATGGAATAAAGAAGAATTTGAAGATTTTATTGAGGAATATAGTTTTTCAACAGTTGAAATGAAATTAGTATATGGAGGTCTTGCACCTATTGGTGTTATGATTGCCAAAAAAATATCCTAAATATTTTGCTCTCGTGGATTAAAAATTTTTACGTAAAAATGCATGGTAATATTTCCGAAAAGTATATTGGAATATTTATTCGACAGCTTTTTATGTCAAGAATTTGCCTCTACAATACTATGACGGCTTCAGCAGCCACTGTTTCAACTCATTGTTTAGAAATTAGTTGGATTAAAAGTGCAAATAAATTTATTATAAAATTATAAGGAGAAAACTATGGAGCATAATTGTGCTATTATTGACGACAAAAAAGCATTTAGATATAGAGCGGCAGCCATCATAGTCGAAGAAAATTGTGTACTCTTTGCAAGAAATGAAGTCGACGACTATTACTACTCAGTCGGCGGAGCAGTTCACATGGGCGAGACATCGGAAGAAGCCGTAAAGAGAGAAGTTTTTGAAGAGACAGGAGTTCGTTATGAGGTCGATCACCTTGCCGTGATACACGAGAACTTTTTCATTGGCACCTCCGGCTTAAAAGGAGTGGACTTCCATGAAGTTACTTTCTACTATATGATGAAGCCGATGGGCAAAAGAGATTTTACGAGCGAAAGTACTACAATGTCGGGCGTTAAAGAAACAATGCATTGGGTGTCGATAGATGAACTTGATAAATGCAAAGCATATCCGACATTTATGAAAGAATTTCTCCGTTCGGAACATAACGGAGTGGAACATATAATTACAGATGAAAGGGTCAAATAAACCGGTTAGACTATACGAAAGTTGTTTCCGGAAGTGTCGGAGGTTTTATGAAGACAATATATTTTATTTCAGGTTTAGGAAGTACTGAAGAGTCTGTACAATTATTAAACACTGAGTTAAACAAGCATGGATACGAGATAAAATTTTTGGATATTCCGGGGCAATATTCAAATGTAAACGTTAAAATAGTTGATGAGAAAGATTTTATAGAGTGGTTGAAAAACAGTATTCCTAAAGACTCTATTGTCATGGCGTTCTCAATTGGTGCTGATTTGGCACTCAAATTTAATAAGGAGATAAATCCCTGCGAATTAATTATTTTGGATGGTGGTATCATCGGTTATGATTTTGAAAACAGAGATTTAGAGAAAGAGATACAAGAAACAAGAGAGATTATCATCAAAAATAAGTTGAATATGAATCCGGATACTATCACAAATTTAATGTCAATTATTGCTGACGATTATAAAGATATTTTTGAAGTTGATTTACACTCCCCTGTGCTATTTTTTGTTGCGGACAGTCCAAATTATGCTTTTGAATATAAAAAAGTAAAAATTTATAAATACTATAAAACTAATCGCAATGATATTACTATAAAAATTGTTAAAGATACAACTCATGAGATTTATACTCAAAAGCCGAGATGTGTTGCAGAACAAATTGCCGAATGGTTGAGCAGCGAAAAATGAAAAAACTTCTTAGCAAATAGACTCTAAAATATGATCAATCGCTCCGACAGAAGATCGGTTGTATTTTTTTACGCCATTTTTAATTTATCGTAGCCAAATTTATTAAAATGGCGATATTAATCTCGCCAATATTGATTTATATACGCCAAATATGGTATAATGGCGAGAAAGGTGGTGAGAGTTCATGAGAAAATTTAATTATTCAAAATTAATTAGTTTAAATATACCGGCAAATATGTATGATTTAATATCAAAAATATATGAATATAAAGGCAAACAAGAACTTTATGTGGCTAATTTTTCCGATGTTCTCGATAAAATGATAGAGGTTGCAAAAATTCAGTCCACTAAATCATCTAATGCAATAGAAGGTATTTCTACAAATGATACAAGACTGGAAGAGTTGATGAACAAAAAAAGTGAACCTAAGAATAGAAATGAAGAAGAGATATATGGTTACAGAGAAGTTCTAGATATTATTCATGAAAACTATGAGAATATTGAATTCACAAAAAACAATATTCTGACCTTACACAATAGGCTTTATTCGTATTCCGAGGAAAATCATAATGGAAAATTTAAAACAATGGATAACAGTATAGTTGAAACAAATGCACTTGGAGAGAAAAAAGTAAGATTTCAACCTGTGTCAGCTTTTGAAACAGAAATTTATATTGATGCAATGATTGAAGCTTATAATGAAGCTGTCAACTTAAAAATCCCACCATTACTTCTAATACCGACTGTTATTCATGATTTTTTATGTATCCATCCATTCGCTGATGGAAACGGTAGAATGTCAAGACTGTTAACACTTCTACTACTATATAAAAACGGTTTTTTTGTAGGAAAATATATTTCACTGGAAATGATTATCGAGGAGACGAAAGATATTTACTATGAAGAGTTGCAAGCTTCAAGTGAAAATTGGCATTCCGGAACAAATGATGAGTTGCCGTTTATAAAATATATGCTCTCGGTCATCTACAAAGCATATAGTGAATGTGATGAAAGATTTAAACTAATATCAGAAAAATCTTTAACTTCTACAGAAAGAGTTATGAAGGTGTTTGAAAATTCATTAGAGCCATTATCTAAATCAGATATAGCGATTCTTTGCCCGGATATTTCAAAGAGAACTATAGAAAGAGCATTGAAAGAATTAAAAGACCGCGGCTTAATTAAACAATTAGGCAGCGGAAGATCGACTAAGTATATTAGAGTTTAAAACTATTTCGCAAGCAAAAATACAGGTAGATGACTTCTTAAACGTCTTTTTATTTGGAATGAAAATAGCTACTATGAATATCAGTGGCTTTGCCTCTACGTAAATGGAGCTTTATTTATAAGCAGTAGGTATATTGAAAAAAAGATAAATATTTGATTTAAGAAATTATAAGGAGAAAATTATAGAGCATATAAATACAGAGAAAAGGATGCAATGGACTAATTATAGCATGAAATTTATTGTAAAAGAAATTATAGATAAAAAAGAAAAAGAAAGAATCGCAAGAGAAGTGCTTAATGACCTGCCAGAATGGTTCGGCATACCTGAGAGCACAGAGAATTACATTAAAGAGTCGCAAGCAAAGCCGTTCCTAGCAAGTTTTTATAAGGACGAGCTAGTAGGCTTCATCGTCCTTGGCGCGAGCAGTCCCGACTGTGCAGAGATTTTTGTCATTGGCGTGAAGAAAAAGTTCCATCATCATGGAGCTGGGAGAGAGCTAAATAATGCCTATGAAGACTTGGCAAAGAACTTGGGATACACTTACACACAGGTAAAAACCGTTCAGTCCGGCCATTACGATGAGTACGACATAACGAATAAATTTTATAAAGCAGTCGGATATAAAGAGTTAGAAGTATTTCCGAATTTATGGGACGAATGGAATCCTTGTCAGATATATGTAAAGTATTTAGCTTAAAGAGAAGTGATATTATGTCAAAAACCGTAATTTTAGGATGCTCATCATTAAAAGACTATATCGATGAGGCCCAAAGAAAAGTTCATACGAATTACCCTGCATTTTATTTAAATCGTTTGTATCATAGAGATCCAAATGAGATGCGTGAGCACATCATTAACACGCTGACGACAATGGACAAGGATGTGGACACGATTTTGATTGCGATGGGTTACTGCGGCGGCTCATGGGATGGCGTCAAGGCTCCATGCAGACTTGTTATTCCAAAGATTGACGAGTGTGTTTCACTTCTTTTGCAGAATACATATGAAGTAAAAAGCGATTTAAAAGAACCGGGGCACTTATATGTACGCGAAAAAGATCCAATGAAAGAAAATTTTCACGCGATTTTTGATAAGCTTACTAAAAATTTGGACGAAGAAACGAAGAAGCATTACCATGAGGACTGGAAAAAATATTACCACGAGATAGACATCATCGATACAAAAATTAATGACTGTAGAAGAGCTGATTATGTTCGCGTTGTAAAGGAAGATGCGGACTGGCTCGGTGCGAAGCTGGGCTTTGTTGAGGGCGGCACATATCTATTGGAAAAACTTTTCACAGGCAGATGGGACGAACAGTTCACTATATTGGAACGAGGAGAACAAATATAAAACGAATGCATAAGTAAATATAAACAAATTGTTCCGACAGAAGATTGATTGTATTTTAATCTCGCCATTTTTAATTTATATCCGCCAATTATTGTATAATGGCGAGAAAAGGTGCGGAACGTCCCTATTGTTCATATACAATATTTATTTTTATAATTATTTTTAAACATTGAACTTTATAAACATAGAATCGAAAAAACTCTTCCTGCAATCGGAATAAGCATTCTCTGTATTATCAAAAATAATTCAAAATAGTTGTGCGAAAATTTAAATATAGTTTTATAATGAAAATAAAAATTTTGATGTCCAATTCCCCATCATTAGTATCACAATTATAACGAAGTTAGGTTAATCTGAAGATGCAGTTCTGAGACTCACCAAGAAGACAAGCAAAGCAATGCCTGATTGGATTGATTCTATAACATTAACGTCAAGAAAGTAATATAATTGGTTATAAAAATGCTGCAGCAAGTGGCTTTTAAGTTTTTAAAGAAAATCTTAAAAGTCATTTTTTTGTGTAACCAATGATAGTTCATTAAGAACCAAATTTAATAAAAAATATCCACAGAGAATACTTGGGACGAAAGATTGATTTTAAAAAAATAAAAATTCAATAGATAAAAGAACTCATATTAAGAACTGTAATTTTAAGAGATATAAAAATTTATTTTTAAATATGCCAATAACATATTGAATTTTCTCTATATGTATGTTAGAATAAAATTAACAAAGGATGGAATACTAATATTTTTGCAGAATATATAAAATTATTTAAATGTGCCAATGTATAAGAAGATAAATTATGTACAAAAGTAAATCAGAAGAATTCATCTCTTTTAAAAGCTTTTCGATATGTTTATTGCTACTCGTACTCTTGGAATAATCCCTGTAAGTTATCTATTTAATGGATTAAGCAATATACTGATTTAATATTGTGGAGGTAGTATTTTGGAAAAGAAAAAATTATATGTATTAACAGGATTTTTAGGCTCAGGAAAAACAACATTATTATTAAAGATTTTAGAACAATTGGAAGATAAAAAGGTTGGAATCATTCAGAACGAATTTGGTAAACTAAGTGTTGATGGAGAATTAATAAATAAAAATGGTATTCATATGACCGAGATAAGCAGGGGTTCAATATTTTGCTCATGTTTAAAACTCTCTTTTGTGCAAGCTCTTGCAGAAATGGCAAAAATGGATCTGAATTATGTTTTTGTTGAAAGTTCAGGACTTGCGGATCCTTCAAATATTGAAGAAATTTTAGAATCGGTAAAGGAACTGTCCGGTGATGTTTATGAGTTTAAAGCTGCCATTTGTCTTATTGATGCAGTTAACTTCTTGGATCAACTGACAGATGAAGAAACTGTGGATCGCCAATTAGCCCATTGTCATATGGCTATTATAAGCAAAGTTGACTTGGTGGATGAGAAACATTTATCCAGTGTAAAAGATGCAATCAGGAAAGTAAATCCAAATTGCAAAATAGTTAAAGCAGTTAAGGGAGATGTGGACCTAGGCTTTCTTGATGAAGACTTAATGGCATTAAAATGGGCAGATAATGAAGTTTCCTTAAATACTGTAGATAATAAGCCGAAGACCATAATGCTTGAAAGCGATGCCATTATAAGCAAAAAAGAGCTTAATGACTTTTTACAAGCAGTACTTCCGGACTGTTATCGCATAAAAGGATTTTTCCACTTGGAAGAAGGATGGACACAGGTTGATGTTGTGGAAAAATTAATTGATTTCAAACCATATACTGAAAGAGAAATATCTCAACTGGTGTTTTTATCTAAAATTGGTCCGAGAGTTATAAGAACAATTGATACTAATTGGAAAGAAATAGTTAAGAAAGAAATGAAATTAAGAAACTAGGTGATAAGATGAATGTTAAAGTTATTGGAGAAGGTTGCCCAAAATGCACAAAACTTTATGAAAATGTACTAGAGGCTCTGGAAGAACTTGGTATTGAAGCTGAAGTTGAAAAAGTTCAAAACCTATTAGATATTGTTAAACTAGGTGTTACGACTTCTCCGGCAGTAATGGTTGACGATAAGTTAGTGGTGAGCGGAAGAGTTTCCGGCGTAAATAAATTAAAGAAAATTTTTGAAGAATATAAGTAAAAATTATTTCTTTTAGCAATTTAAATAATTTCTTGTATTCTTATTTGTCTAATTAGTCTAAGAATTTATAAAAAAGAAGGAGAGTATCTCAAAGTGAAAAAGCCAAAAGTTGCATTTATATGTGTTCATAACAGTTGCAGAAGTCAAATCGCAGAGGCACTGGCAAAAAAATATGCTTCAGATGTGTTTGAATCCTATTCAGCCGGAACACAAATAAAAAAACAAATAAATCAAGATGCTGTCAGATTAATGAAAGATATATACAATATTGATATGGAAGAAACCCAATATTCTAAACTTATTGATGACCTGCCTCCGATTGATATATCAATTACCATGGGATGTGATGTAATTTGTCCGATTGTTGAAAATCAGTATACAGAGGATTGGAAGTTAGACGATCCTACAGGACGAGACGATGAATTTTTTAGAGAAATCATATCTAAAATAGAAAAGAATGTAAAAGATTTGAGTATTAGAATTCAAAAAGGAGATATTTATTAAAAAGCAAAAGCCCAAGTCGACATTTAAACAAGTTAAAATGGTTTTGAAAAAGCTATATTCTTATCCGGTACAAATTAATAAACAATTGCCGGAACGAAGATATAGCTTTTTTATACTGCTTAAAATATACTAATTTAAAAAATATTATTACCCAAAAATCAATATCAAAAAGACTTTTATTCATTGTTTCGTCTCAGGCACATCGAGACGATTTTTAAAATATTTAGAATGTAATAACGCTAGATGAATCTCAAATTACGTTCATAAAATCACAAATCACTTGAATAAATTTCGGACAATTACTTGAATGAAAACTTGCCAATCACTTGAATAAGTATTAAAATATATTATAGTAATATATGGGAGGAAATTATGAGAACAATTAGAGTTTCCGGCAAGGGTAAACTTTCCCTTAAACCGGATTTGATTGAATTAACTTTACGCACGAGCGGTACTTACAAAGAATACAGCGATACTATAAAGCATTCATCTGAGCAGACAAGGATTTTAAAAGAGACTTTAAAGTCTGCGGGGCTCGATTCAAACGATTTAAAGACCACCTCTTTTGACATCGACACCGCCTATGAGAGTTACAAAGACTACGAAGGAAATTCCAAGTCCAAATTTGTCGGATACGAATTTATCCATCGCACTTATATTAAGTTTGCAAACGACAACGAGCTTTTGGGAAAGGTCCTCTACTCTCTTTCAAGGTGTCCGATTAAGGTTAAGTTCGACATCGACTACACAATTTCGGACCGAGAAGGTGCAAAGGATCAACTTTTAAAAAATGCAATTGCAGACGCAACTCACAAAGCGAAAGTTTTGGCTGAATCGGCAGATGTGAATTTGGGCGAAATTGTCGACATCAATTATTCATGGGGTGAAATTCGTTTCAGTTCAAGTCCGATAAACACTTTTGCACTTGATTCCAAAATGATGGCCATGCCGATGGACTCCTACGACATCGACATAGAGGCTGACGATATAGACCTCGCCGACGCGGTGACCGTTGTTTGGGAAATTAAATAAATACACTCGAGCGGCTGTATAGTATATGAGTTGGAGTGAGCCAATTAAAAAACTGCTATTATAAATTTTTCAGTTTGATTAGCTCTATTCAAAAAATAAATTTTTCGTTTCACATTCTTCAGAAAATTGTTACTTCATTTACTCAAGTTAATTTTATGTTTGATTTTTTATATTTCGGGTATATATCTATGTAAAAGAGGATGATTTATTTAATGAAGAAATTTATTTTAGTTTTAGTATTTGCTTTTGCATTTGTAGGTTGCCAAAAAGCAAATACAACAACACCTACAGATACGAATACAAAGAATGAAACACAAGTTACTGATACAACCAATGAAAAAGCTACAGACCAAGCAGCTGCTGAAAACATCAGTTTGGAAGATGCTCTCAAGGTGTTTACAGACAAGTATCCGGAAGCAAATATTGAAGACATCAGCTTTGATGTAGACAATAAAGTTGCCAAATATGAAATCGAAGCTTTTGATGATTCAAATGAATACGATATGGAAATCTCCGCAAAAGACGGTTCCATTATCAAAGACAATTTCGAAAAGGACAACACAGCAAATAAAAAAGCTATTGACACAAGTTTGATTTCAAAGGTGGACGATTTTGTTGCAGAGACCATCAAAGATGCGGGTTCGGATTATTATTTGGATTCATATTCCATAGAGTATGACGAAATCGGAGCATACACTCAATTGGAAGTAGAAGTTAAAAATTTAAACGGCAAGGATATTGAGTATAAATACAATATGGAAACCGGTGAATTGATTAAAAAAGACCTATAGAATTTTCTCCCCCGGAGTATCCGGGGGATTTTTTTAACATCTCCCCTTTTTCGTTTCATGATTTAAGACGACATTAAATTTTATAAGACGTTTTATACCAAATGTTTATTGGGTATCAACTTATTATTAAGGAGGCAAATATGGATGTATTTTTAGTGGCAATCAGACTATTTTTAGCTGCTTTTTTAGGAGCTATAATCGGTGTCGAAAGGGAAATGAAACACAGAGCCGCCGGCTTTAGAACTCATATTATTGTGAGCGTCGGTGCGTGTTTGATTATGCTTATAGGAGTGGATGCAATCGGAGAGATTTCAAGCGACAAAGCCAGAGACGTCGCAAGAATGGCGGGTCAAGTTGTGAGCGGAATCGGTTTTTTGGGCGCCGGAACTATACTTCAAAAGAAGGACGGCGTTTCGGGTCTAACAACAGCTGCAACTCTATGGCTCTCCGCTGCAATCGGTCTTGCTGTGGGAATCGGATATTATGAGGGCGCAATAATTGCAACTGTCATTTGCCTAATAACTTTGGTATCCTTGAAGGGATTCAGCGATTTTATTAATAAGAGAACTACAAAGTCATATATCTTGACTTTTGATACAAATAATTTTGAGCAGGACAGTTTTCTTGATATCACTAAAAAAGAGGGTGTCGAGGTAAGAAAGCTGGATGTTGTCGATGAGGATATGGATGACATTTCAGTGGTTGAGGCGACTTTATCTTTTCATAAAAATTATGATATTGATGAATTTTTCAATGAATTAAAATCGGATTTTCATTTGAAATCTGTAAGTTTGAGTGACAAATAATATTAATATTCAGTATATATGGCGGCTTTTAAGTTCGATTCTTAGAAGCCATTTTTTGTATAAAACGATATGGATTATTAATTATAGTTTATGATATAATTAATATATACTGCCCCGCTCTTTTAAAGCGAGCGAGCCGGCGCATACATATTTAAATTTCACGGAGGCGCACACTATGAATTGGATAAACGGATTTGAAATTATGTGTTATTTTATAGTTTTGATTTTGGTTGCGGACATTTTAAAAAAGAAGAATTACAACGAGTTGGGGCTTTTGATTTCGGGCGCACTCGCCGGTTTTGCGCTTGAACTTTTGGCGGTGCGATTCACCGGAATTTATCACTACAGCAAAGATTTTTTCATAAGTATCGGTTTTGAGCCATATCAGTTTCCATTTTTCGGAGGTTTGATGTGGGGAGGAATCACAGTTTGCGCTTTAAGAATTGCAAATAAGTTTTCGCTCGGAAATTTCATGACCGCACTTTTGAGCGGTTGGCTCATCGTGAGCATGGATTTGCTCCTCGACGTTGCAGCCATAAGGCTAAACGGCGGTTTTTGGGTATGGGAAGGTCGCCCGATTACTCTCAACATCTCGCACAATATGTTTATGAGTGTAATTTGGGTAAATTTTTTGGGATATATGTTCGAAGTGCCGGCAATTGTTTATATGACTTTAAAATCTTGGGAGAAAAACGGCGAATCGAATGTGAATGTTTTAAAATCGCTTTTAATCGGCGCGGGCGGTGTTTTATTTGTGGGCATCGCAAGCGCAGTCGCACTTTTTTTAAACAAAATTACCGATGAATGGTTTTCCTCTATCGCTTTTGTTTTGTTGTGGCTATTCATTTTCGTAAAACTTATAATTACGCTTATAGAAAAAAGAGAAAAGATTATATTAAAATCAAAAAAAGACCCTGCCCTTTTAATCTTTTGGTTCAGCATGTACGCCTACTGTATCGCCGCGCTATTTAAACTCAAAATTTTTGCCGCCCTGCCCCTCTATGGAATTTTTGCATTTATTCTATTTCTCCTTACTATGGCATTGGCGCTTATAGATTTCGAGGAAGCGGTGTAATTTTAAGGAGTTAAATGAATTAAATTCCCGTTCGTCTTGTCGCCTAAAGTCAGAATTTTCACCATGAATTAATCGGCGAAGACTTATATTTTATTTAAAATGAAAGTAAGGAGGATTGTTATGGGAGAAATTGTGGAATTTCCGGATACAAAAAATTTAAAAGAAAAAATTAAAATGCTCCGAGAGAATTTGGAAGAGCTTTTGATTGAAAAGGACAATCTTGAGTCAATAGTTTGCGAGAACATCAAAACGAAGTACACTCTCCTTTTCGGCGGACTCGAATACAGGCTCTACAAAGCTTACTGCGAATATCTTCGTCTGCGAAGAAAAAAAGATATGATTCAAGCGAAGAAGAATCGCGAAGAAAAAATTAATATAAAGGCGATTGAAGCCGACCTTGACAATGAATTCATCGACTACAAAAGGAAGCTTGACGAAAAGATTTCCGAAGTGAATAATGCTCTCGAACGCTCGAAACTCAAATCTTTGAGCAAGGACGAAGTAAATGAGATGAAAAAATTATACAGAGTTATTGTGAAGAAGCTACATCCGGACCTCAATCCTAAAATTACGGAAGCCGAGAAAGAACTCTTTTATCGCGCGACGGAGTGCCACAAACACGGCGACCTGACCGCCATAAGAATAATTTTTGAGATTGTCGGGAGCGAGGAAGTGAAAGATGAAACGATGACTTCCCCAGCCGACTCTTTGGAAAAGGAAGCGACGAGACTCGAAACTTTGGTCGAAAGCGTTCAAAAAGACATCGAAAAAATAAAATCGACCGAGCCGTATATTTGGCAAGTTTATTTGTATGACGAAAATAAAAAGAATGAAAAATTGAACGAACTCGAGAAAGAAATCGAAAATTTTGAGAATGCAATCCGAACCCAGGAAGAATATATTAGGGAATTGTCGGGTGATAGTGATGAGTGATTTAGCGAAAAAGGACACAAGCGAACTTATTGATTATCTTTTAAAAAGCAATACGGGAATCACGCTTCCGAAACCTTTTGAGCGGGACATCTATCTCTTCGACACATTTGTCGCAGGGACGTCCCATATCGAAGGAATCGAAGCAATCGGATTAAATCTCAAAGAGGGCGACCGACTTGTGTTTTATAGGGAACCCGAAAATCCGCACGACCCACAGGCGATTCGCATTGAAACGCTCGACAAGATAAAAATCGGCTATGTCCCCCGCCGCGACAATGTTGTCTTTTCGCGGCTGATGGACGCCGGCAAAGTCCTCTTTGCGAAAATTGTAAAAAAAGAAACGGAAGGCACATGGCTGAAAATTACTATAAAAATATTTCTGCACGAAAGTTAAAGAGATTGTGAGTAAATTTAAATATAGATATAAAATTAGCGGTAAGCGTTTTTCGTTTATCGCTTTTTGTATGATTGCAATTTGATGAAATCGAATTCACACGGTTTAAATTTTTGTAAATTTTACAATATATTGATAATTTTCATACAACACATATATATTTAAAAAGTAAAATAGAATTAATAACTTCGGAGGTATGTTATGAGAACTATAAAAAAACTTTTTAGAAAATCTTTTTTCCTGATTCTGATTTTTAATTTGATATTTATTCAATCTCATGTCATTGGCGCATCTAATAAAAAATTACCATCCGGACTCAAATATGAAGATTTACCGAGAGCGATAGAAAATTATGTCAATGAAAATAAAGAAACCACTTGCGGTATGAATGTTATTGTTTATGACCAAGATGATATAGTTTATAAAAATTCTTTCGGTTATATGGATAAAGCCTCAAATCTAAAGTCAGAACCCGACACGGTCTATGAATGGGGTTCTATTTCAAAACTTTTTATATGGGTAAGTATCATGCAACTATATGAAGATGGTAAAATCGATTTAAATGCTGATATAAAAAGCTATTTACCTAAAGATTTTCTAAAAAATTTGAGCTTCGACACACCTATAACTATTATTGATCTTATGAATCATAAGGCCGGTTTTCAGGATACGTATTTTATTCAAACAACCGATATAACCGACACAAAGAGTCTCGAAGACGCTCTAAAGTTTCGACAACCTAAGCAAGTTTACGCACCGGGAGAGCACACCGCATATTCCAATTGGTCGGCAACACTCGCCGCTTTTATCGTTCAAAGGATTTCAGGAATGGATTATGTGGATTATGTTCATAAGAATATATTTGAACCGCTTGATATGAAACATACTTCAATCAGTCCTACTTATTCCGACAATCCATGGGTTCTCTCTCAAAGACAAAAACTGAAATGTTATGATATAAACGGTAAAGTAATTGACGGCCCCGGAATGTATTACATTTATCTCTACCCTGCCGGTAGTGCAGCGGGAACTATTGACGATTTAAAAAAATTTGCTCGCGCTCTTACACCTGACGAAAAAAACCCTTCCCCCCTTTTTAAAAATGCCGATACAATAAAAGAAGTCTACACACCTACAAGTTATTACGGTTCAACAAACATTCCTAAAAATTTTCACGGTTTTTTCGCAAACGAATACGGAGTTCAAACTATCGGTCACGGAGGCAACACTTTCGGATGTTCGGCAATGCTGCAATTCGACCCTGTTAGCGGAGTCGGGATAGTTGTTATGACGAATCAGGCTCATGAAACCGTTTACAATTACGAAATGTATGAACTTATATTTGGAAAATTTAAAGATTCTAAACTTGCTAAAATTAATAGAACTGTGCCCAAGGGATTGGTTTTGAACACACGCGGAATAATTAGAGGTCCGCTCTCATTTTTAGGTGCAATGAGTGTCACATCGTATGATGAAGAAGATTTGGAGAATTGGTGGTATGAGGAAAACGGAATTTTGGAAACGCAATATTCCGACTTTATTCTTTCAACCCCTAAGGCCCTCACTAATATTATGTGTATAATATTATTTATCGTTGCAGGTATTTATGGAATTATTAATTTATTAGTTTGCGCTTTTAATTACTTTATCAAAAGAAAAAATGAATTACAAAAAAACTCTCTCAGAAAAGATTCTTATATCATCTCTGCTTTAATGGGTCTGGGTTTAATAAATTTATTTATTGTATTTGTACGACTAAATAATGGATATCGAACCGGAGAAATCGGAAGTGTAACATCTTATATGCTGCAAAGTGCAATTTTTGCAATCCTGTTAATATTAATTGCAGTTTCTGTCAGTCATGCAAAGAATAAGCATTATGAAAACTCTACAAAGAAAGAACAGCGCAAATTCTTCATAACAACACTCTTGGCAATTACTCAATACATGGTAATCATAATTTTTGAAATGTATAAATTTTGGAGAATTTAAAAATAATGAAAGTTTTGAAAAAACTAGTTTGTATTTTTTTAATCCTAATCGCTTTGATTCTAATCTTGCAGTATATAGGATCCCTAATTAACAAACGCACTCCAACCGGTGGCATAAACGAGTTCATGTACGTCGAAATAAACGAGACGAAACAATGGATAAATATTTACGGTAAAAACAAAAATAATCCGGTTCTACTCTATTTGCACGGCGGTCCCGGCTCGTCGACAAGCGAAATCGACTACGCTTTCACGCGCAAGTGGGCAGACATTTTTACGGTTGTGACATGGGACCAGAGAAATTGCGGCAAGAGTTATAATAAATCGCAAAATAATATCACTCTCACAAAAGATATGCTCATGGAAGACGGAAAAGAGATGACCGAATTTATAAAATCTTATTTGAACGTCGACAAGATAACCCTTCTCGGGCATTCTTGGGGCTCCATTTACGGTGCAAATCTGGTGCTCGCGTATCCCGACTGTTATAATTTGTTCATAGGATGCGGTCAGCTTGTCGATATTGTCAGAAACGAAGAAGCCTTTAAAAAAGAGGCTATAAAATGGGCGAAAAATGATGAGGAAACGCTTAAACTCTTAGAAAAAGTACACCCGGAAGACATTACACCGGATTCGATTAAAGCGAAGAATAAGATTTTAAAAAAATATGGATATAATATTATGAAAGACGGCGCCGACTATTTTTTTCCGGCGGCAATTTTATTCAACCCGAACTATTCCGTGAAGGATTGGTTTTCTTATTTTAAGCGTGACAAAGAGATGTATCTCGATTTTTTTCGAACGGATGAATTTAAGTCGTTTTCACTGACCGGTAAATATGAATATCGCGTTCCATATATAAATATTAACGGCGATATGGATTATCAGGTTAACTACAAGTTGTCGGCGGATTATTTCGACAAAGTTGAAGCGCCGGAAAAAGATTTGTACATTATGAAAGATACAACTCATGCGCTTATGATCTCCAAGTCCGAGGAGTTTTCAAAAATTCTGCATGATATATATGAAAAATATAAAAGTCGGCTTTAACTCATTAATTAAAAAGAGATAGGCACATGCATATCTCTTTTGTTTTATACTTGAATTCTTTGTGCTATAATATAGTACAAGGAGATTTTCAAGATGAAAAAAGTTTTAATTTACACTTCTATTGGCGTGGCTTTGGCGATTATTTTGTTTTTTGCGGTTGCATTTTTTGGCAATCCCATAAGTAGAGTCCTTGCAAACAAGGCGGCAAACGATTATTTAAAAACGCACTACACCGACCTTGAGCTCGAAAAAGAGAGAGCTTTCTACAATTTTAAAGATGCGAAATATGTCGTGAGACTTCAAGACAAAAACAGTCCCGACTCAAGTTTCGAGCTCATTTTTGACAGTTTGGGACGCTTGAAGTACGATTCATACGGCGACAGAGAACTAAACACTTTCAGAAGATATGTTGATTTTTTAAATAATCTAAGCGACGAAATCGCAAATGAAAACGGGTTTGATTTCGATTTCAGGCTCAGCCCGAGCGGCGAAAAGTATTATCGCTCTTATTTGAATTTGGACCAGGTTTTCGATGCGGATGATTTGCCGAGCACTGTTGTGGCAAATTTTAAATCATATGCGGAAAGTCCAAGTCTCGAAGATATTATGGACAATTTGAAGAAAGTTCAGGCGGTGCTTGCGAAAAGAAAAATTCCCGTCGAAAGTTTTTCAGGTCTTATTATCCCTCTCGCCGACAAGGAAGATGAAGACAAAGCGGAAACTTGGGCGAACGCGATTAACGTTTTCGGTGTGCCTGAAAAAGTGATTGTCGACGGCGACATGAAAGCACTGAAGAAGATTTACGATGACGGAAATAAAATAGCAAATAAATAGAGCGCGGCCAAGACCGCGTTTTTTGTTTGCAATTTCTCTCCCCTTTTCATATATATTTCATCACCTGCGAACCGGTGGACAAAGTTCCGCTCGGACAACTATATAACTTGTTCTAGATCTATCCGTGAGTTTCGGCTCACGGATTTTTTGGGTATAAATATTTTGAAAGGAGAATTTATGGGACTATTTAATAAGAAAACGGAAGATGAAAAGATTCTTGAATTTGTCGAGAACTACAAATTGGAGGAGTTGGACGTAGAGGACATAAAAAAGCTGTATGAGATTTCAAAAACTGCAAAATTCAGCTATGCGCAAGGATTAATTGAGCAAAATTTTATTATTATCAAGCTTTTGGACAGGCTCAATAAAAATATTGAAGAATTGAAAAATAAATAAATTGTGTACTGCCCCCTTAAATCCGGACACGGAAATAAGGGGGCATTTTAATGAATAAAATAACATATGAAGAAAAATTAAAAATAATTAAAGAAAACGAAGATGGCTATGGAAAAGACTATCTTTCCAAAAAATATAATATA